>NZ_CEVYEL010000039.1:0-25423 GCF_982403165.1 Longicatena sp. | reverse complement strand
TTTGTATTATAACTATTGCAATACAATATTTTAAGGCATTTTATATTATAACTACATATTTTTAGGTTCTATAATTTTCAGTTTACCAATATCAGCAAAGAACTTTTATTCTATTAAGAAACTTTCAGCAATACCCATGACTTACAGTAAACACCATTTTATCTTTATTTTGTTTATAAATTTAACATTTTGTTTATAAATTTAATCATATCAGAAGTTACCAAACAGATCATTTAACGCCTCACTCATTGTAGGATGAGTGAAAATGTGGTTTGCTATGTCTGAAGTCTTTAATCCAAGATTTATTGCAAGCTGAACGAAATTGATCATTTCTTCTGAAGCAGTACACAACAATACACACCCTAGTATTTTATCCGTTTTGGCATCAGCAATTGCTTTTAACACGCCTTCTTTGCATTCATTTACATGTGCTCGTGGTATAGCAGAAACTGCCAGTTTCGCCACTTTGATTTCATACCCCTCATTTTTTGCCTCCTCTTCACTCATCCCTACGCGTGAAAAAGTTGGTTCAATAAAGACAGAATAGGGTATCGCTCCTCTATTATCAGTTGTACGTTTTTTATCACCAAATATATGATCTTTTACAATACGATAATCATCTAATGAAATATATGTGAATTGTAGTCCGCCTTTAACATCACCCATTGCGTAGATGTGTGGCTGAGACGTTTGTAGATATCGATTTACCTTAATAGCTCCACGAGCATCTGTTTCTACACCGGCTTGTTCAAGATGTAATCCATCTGTATTAGCTTTTCTTCCAGTTGCCAATAACACAGCATTTACTGTTAATTGCTGTATATTACCATCTTTGTTTTTATAAGTAACTATCACATCAGAATCATTTACATTTTCCACCGAAAGGACATTGCTTTTAAACTCAAATTGTACACCTTGTCTTTCTAATATTTGTTGTATATGTAAAGCGATATCCTCATCCTCTCGCTTGACAAGACGATCACCATATTCAAAAACGGTCACTTGAGTTCCATAACGAGCAAACATGCTTGAAAATTCTAAGCCAATATATCCGCCACCAATAATTGCTAACGTTTTAGGCTGTTCTTTCTCTTTCATTATATCAGCACTTACGTATATATGTTTTGTATGCTCGATACCTTGAATATTAGGGATGATAGGAACACTTCCTGTGTTAACAAAAAGATAATCACCATATATTTCTTTCGTACCCTTTTCATTTTCATATGAAATTACGTGGGTGTTTACAAAGCTTGCTTTAGCGGTAATTACATCAATGTTAGGATTTTGATTCAGCTTCTCAAAGTTCTTTTTTCTCAAAATTGACGTTATTTCTTCTTTTTTGTTAATAGCATCAGAAAAGGTTCTTTTACCAGCTTGTACAATCAAAGATTTTGATGGTATGCATCCTTCGTTAATGCATGTGCCACCATACATCTTTGACGATTTTTCTATCATCGCGACTTTTTTACCTTGCTTTGCGAACTCTGCTGCCAAAGTTTTTGCTCCTTTTCCAAATCCAATCATGATTGCATCATATTTTTTCATGAATATTGCCTCCTTATCATTTATGAACTCAGTATAACATAGTGACTTTATATTTTAAAGTGATTTGATTAAATATATTTAAATGCAAGCAAAAGTAATTTAAACTCTCTCTTTGCTTTATATCTCGATTTTCATAAAATTTTCAATGCTCCCTTTCATATAAAAAGAATCAGGCAGCTATAACCACCCGATGTCTTTAACATATAATAAACTTTATCAAATTCCTCTTAACTCTTGATATAATCGTTTCGCATAACTATCTGTCATACCTGCAATGAAATCCGTAGCAAGTAGTAAGCGGGCATACACTTTATCTTCTTCACTTTTTACAGTTTTTGCTGTTTCATGATATTGCTCTAAATAATTTTGTGATAAAAGATCAATATACTTTTTTTGTATCTCCGTAATTTCTATATCTGTATCATATGGCAATAAAGCATCGACAAAGCGATCTAACAGAAAGCTGAGAATTTCATTTCCCATCAATTCTAATTTTAGAATTGAAGAATGACAATATATGCGTCGATAGGCAAATTCTTTCAACGCATTAATTAGTTTACCTTCAGAGCTTTCTGTGATTAATTCATCAAAAAATTCGCCATTCATAATTTCATCATAGTGAAGGATAAAAGCATCACTAACTCTTGAAACACTATAAAGTTGTTTTTTTGTAAGCCAAGAAAAGACTGCATATTTATAAGGATCCACTGATGTTTTAGATCCAATTTGCTCCTGGATTCCGTTTTCCAACTCTTTTTCTAATAGCGCTTTTCCTTTCTCATCGCCAGCTTTAATGACAACATCCAGTAAATCTTGATATGTATATAATCCTTTGTTATAACCATCCTCCAGATCAGCAAAAGTGTATGCAAGATCATCTGCCGCCTCTAATAAAAAGCACAGTGGATTACGTGTATTTCGTGTACCGGTATTATTCTTTATTATAGCAAATTGCTCTTGCTCACTTTGAAAATACCCAATTTTCTTTTTTAGTAAATTGCGTTCATGTTTAGGTTTCTGTTTTTCCTTCATCATCGTCAAAGAATCGCATGGATATTTTATAATTGTATCCATAACAGCAGATGTAAGATGCATTCCATTTTTTCCTATTAACCTGTGCAATTTCGTAATAATACGCAATGCCTGGGCATTTCCTTCAAAGTTTTCCAAATCTGCAATTTGTTGCGGATCTAATATGTTGCGCAACTTTCTACCTTTGAATTCTTTTATGTCCAAGTTTTTTTTGAACCAATCGCGTATGCTGAATTCGCCGAAATGACCAAATGGTGGATTCCCGATATCATGTAGCAATCCTGCACAATTTAAAGTTTCCATAACTTTGATAGTATCTGGCTGATGTCCTTCATCTTCTAATTGTTTTTCTAATATCACATTACACACTTGTTTTCCCATTAATTTTGCTAGAGAGCTGACTTCCATAGAATGTGTCAGTCTTGTTCTTACAAAGTCACTATGATCTAAAGGAAAAACTTGTGTTTTATCTTGTAGTCGACGATAAGAAGCACTGCGGATTATACGATGATAATCGCTTTCTATTTCGCTGCGATATCGATGTGCCTCTTTTGTCTTTCTACTTGGAATACGTTCTTCACTAGTGATTAAATCCCATTGTAATCGTCCCATTTTCAAACCTCTTTCTTGTTTTTATGTCATTTACACTATACCTCATTCGAAACTAAAATGGAAGAATTTCACTACATACAATAACTTTATGTTATTAAAAAAAATCATTACTTCCTATTTTTAAAATATTACAATTTCCGCATCTATTATTATCTATTTTACTGACTCCGATATAATATTTCTAGTAAGCACTTATCTCGACGTATAAAAAAACCTTTCGCCATGAATAGCAAGGATTACTTACTAAATTCATAACGAAAGGATATGCCAAATAACTTCATTATATTATTGCATAGTTACTCCCCTTCATACCATGCTATAAGGATTTCATTTCCAGCAATACCGGCAATTTTTTATTGCTGATTATAATCATCAACTATCATCTTATCCGCATCGCTTTAGATTACATAACATCATCTTATCCGCAACGCTTTAGATTTCATAACATCATCTTATCCGCATTGCTTTTAGATTTCATAACATCATCTAATCAGCATTGCATTTAAATGCCATAACTATCATCTGAACAGCATTGTGTTTAGATGCCACAACTAGTATTTAAACAGCATTGCGCTTAGCTTAGGTACATTATTGCTCATTCAATCTTTTCTCAATATCTGCTAATTCTTCTTCTAACTGTTGGATGAACTCTTTCTTTTCTTCTATACGCTCTTCCATTTCATCAATAGCTCTTTGTCCCAATAGACCAACCATTTCATCTTGCATACGCTTGATTTGGCGTTTTTGGTTTTGTACAAGCTCTTGTTTGCGAGAACGCGCATCCATCATACGTTGACGCCATTGCTGATGCTTTTGCTCGTTCCATTGCTTCAAACCATTAAAATAGGCATCCATAATTTCACGGAATTCTTTCCAAACCTGATCTTCTTTATCTTTACCACAGGAACCAATTGTTTTCCATTCCACATTGAGATCTTTCATCTCTTTTGTATTTTCTCTCGTATATTCATTCCTATCAACAATTACTTTAGCTTTAGCAATTAATTCCTTCTTCTGTTCATACTTTTGATCTTGCTCAGCGTGTAATTCATTATAATATACATTTCGACGTTCATAGAATGTTTGTCTGCTTTCATTAAATGCTGCCCATAACTGATCTTCATACTCTTTACCAGCACTTCCAACAGCTTTCCACTCTTCCATCAAATGGCGGAACTCTTCACTTGTTTTCTGCCAATCCTTAGAATCTACAAGAGCAGCAGCTTTTTTAATCAAGTCTTCTTTTACTTGGCGGGCATTGCCAAATTTTGATTGTAATTCTTCCCAATGCTGATGTTTACGATCAAAAAACTTTTGACGTGCTGCATTAAATGCATCCCACAATTGATCATCGGTATCTCTGCCGGCAGAACCTGTTGCTTTCCATTGATTCATCAGTTCATTCATTTCTTCACTTCCCTGATTCCAATTATCTGTTTCGGCTAATGTTTCAGCGCGCTGAATCAGTTCATGTTTCAATACTTCATTACTTTGATATCCCTCTTTACGTTTTGCATAAAACACATCAATATAACTATCAAATTCTTCTGACAATTTTTCTTCATATGCAGAATCCCAATAAGAAATTCTTTTCCATCTTTTCTTTAAATTTAAGATTTCTTTCCAATCTGCTGTCTCTGGCAAATTCTTTGCCTCTTCTATCAAGGCTTCACGACAGCGAATATCTTCATCATAATCATTTACTTCATACAATTCATCATTCTCGTTATACATATATATTCCTCCAGTTCAAATTCCTTTATAGTGTCGCTCACAATATCAATTTTACCTCATCTTGGTGGAAATTTCATCCCCATTTTGAAATTTACTCGCTTATTATAAACGATTTTTTCATTTGGATAAGATAAATTTTCCCAATTGAAAGTACAAACGACATAATTATTTGAATTTGCCTATAAGAAGGGCACCCTATGATATCTATTCTATTAACTGTATCTTCATATAAAATAAAAATGATAAAACCATTGAATTTTGCTTCATTCTTAATAATAGTTTACCATTTCAATTAATCCATCTTATCCACGAGCTTATTCACTGATTATTTTAAAATCTTACAAACATCAATCCCATATAAAACATGCAACGTACTTCCATTATCCCAATGTACTAGCAAACTGCCAATATCATCAACTCCATAAACCGTACCTTTTGTACCTACAGGAGGAGCTTGTACATCATCCATTTTCACTAATTCCACTCTTGTTCCTATCGGATATAACTTCCGCAAACATGCTAGCATCTTAGTTGATATACATATATTATCTTGTTTTTTATACATATTACCGCTTGCCTTTCTATAAAGGATTTCATCTTTTTAATAGGGTCTATTTGTCTTTTTAAAAAGTTATTTCGTTTCCTTTTATTAACCTTTAAATAAGTCATTTCATCATTTTGAAACAACTTCCTTTCCTTTCAAAAGGTTTCATTCATTTTTCGAATTTTATTTATTGTGAAGCTTCCTTCATCTTATGAGAAAACTTCTTTCACCCTAAGCGTAAGACTTCTTTCACCTTTTGATAAACTATAACACATAGTGCGTACAGCAGTATCAAAATACAAGTTACTTAATATATTCGAAAGGAAACTATCGAAAAACTTTCATTCTCGATTCTCCAGCCCTCTTTTAACAATAATGAAACGTATACCGGTTTCAAACATGTAACATTCAAAACACAATAAAAAAAGAAGATTTGATCTTATTTTATCAACATGATCAAAATCTTCCTATTTTTTATTCACCCTTTATTTCACTCTTTAAAAGCAAGAATCCTATCAACGCGCGGATTTTTTACTTTCTACATGTAACACAATCATAAAATGATTTGTAGCAATCCTAATTACCCCTTAAATTAATCCTTAAAAACCGCTTTGATTTCTTCTACTGTTTCCGCCTTCAACAAGGTTTCAATCGCTTCATCGTTACCAAGCTTACGTGCGATTTCTGCTAACAATAACATATGATTCCGCGCATATTCATGATCATTGGAAACAGCAAAGAGGAAAATCAGCTTAACGCCATTCCCATCCAGCGTCTCCCATTCTATTTCATGATCCAACTTACCAATAGCAATACCAACATTGGTCACAGAATCACTTTTACCATGAGGAATAGCCACATAATTGCCAATTCCTGTCATACCTTCACTTTCCCTTAAATAAATATCCTTCTTAAAAGATGCTACATCATCGATATAATTTGCATCCTTTAACCTCTGTGCCAGTACAGTCAAAGCTTCATCCTTATTCTCTGCCTGCACATGCATATCGATAATTCTTTCATCTAATACATCATTCAGTTTCATTGTAATATCCTCCCTATTGAATTAAATATTTATACAATTCTACATTCGATTTCATCTGCTTAAGTTTCTGTACTTTTTCATCTGTTTCTACTAATGAGATGTATTGTTTATAGAACACCTGGATGCGTTTTACTTCATCTGGTGTATCCATCTTGAATCCTAATAGAAACACTACATCTACTAAATCATCATTCCACAGAATAGGATTTTTCAAGGTTGCTATAACGACTTTCGAGTTATTGACTTCACTCTGTGCCCCATGTGGCAAACTGACGCCATTTCCTATGGAAGTCGTCGTTGCTTTCTCTCTTTCCAAGACACTCTCGCAGAATTTTCCAGTTACAAAGCCTTTGTTTTCCATCTGTTGAGACAAATAAATTAACAATTCCGTTTTATCTTTCACATCCAAATTCATAAAAATCAAGTCTGGAGAAAATAGTGGAAAACAAATAGGTGAGAAAGGATTTGGCACATCATCTGTCTTAAGATTCAATTCCTCCATATGGGAACGCAGCTTCAGGATACCACCATCGCTTAGAATATTAGAAATTTCGACGATTCGTTTATCATGAAACGGCAAGGTGTGCGGTGTGATGATCATATCCATCTCCGCCTGCTCTTCCAATTTAAAATCATGAATACCTTCCACACGAATTTCATTAATTTCAGGAACCAACTTACGCAGACGTTCTACTAACAATTGTGCATGTCCGCGGCTGGAATCCGTTAACAGACATACCCGATATTGTCTAGTCTTTCGTTCAATGGCAGATTGAATGTACAGCACGATATATCCCAATTCATCTTCGGTAATCTGTAAACCATATGTCTCTTCAAATAAAATGCTGATAGCCCAGGTTGCTCGGAAAACATTTTTATACTCTTTCTTAATAAATGGCACTAAAGAATTGCTTTGCGGTGTTCCATAACGAATCCTGAAAATCGTTGGTCGCAAATGAAATATCAAAGATTCCTTTAATTTTTCATCACTCAGCAAATCAACGTCCAGAATATTTCCGATAACATCCAGCATACGATTCACAAAACCAATCAGTTTATCATCGTACTGTTTTACTTGTCCAAGTGTTTCACTCAACTCACTGCGTCCAATAAACTTCGAACACATGATTTGAATAGAGAGAAATACCACTTCTTCATTCGATACCAGAATATGCATTTTCTCATGTAGTTTTTTGAAGATTGCCACGGTAAATGGATATTCGTTGTAACGCTGGATTAATTCTAATTCTTCATTGTCATAACGCAGATGTGAATTAAAATCTTTTCGCTGATAGGCAAGGCAGCAATAAATCAGAATTTCATGAAAAGAATCATCCGTGAAACGATAATTCCATTCATTTTCTGTTTCGATAATGCATTTTTTTATCAGATTGACATCCAGATTTCCAAAGAAATAGAACATATTCTTTCTAATTTCTTCTAGATCTCCTTTTCCCATAATGAGATTTTTTAAAGCCACTCGATAATTGTTTTCCTCATACTGCATCCGCAAACCACGATTACGTTCATTTACAATAACAATATGATATCTGCCCAACCATTCTTCACATTCTTTGATGACCTTCAATACGGTTGGCGTGCTAACATATAATTCATTTGCCAACTGCTGTGTTGTCATGGTTTCATTAGGCAACATGCGAAACAGACGTTTTAAAGTCAGCATCATTCTTTCCATAGCATCATAACTGACACTGATTTCATCGCTGCTTTCCAACATTCTGACAATGCGTGAGCGTTGTTTTTCATCAGCCTCTAACCAAATACCTACCCTTGGTTTTTTACAGATTTCGCCTAGATCATTATCACGCAGGTAATCTTCTATCGCACTGAGTTTATTTCGTGTCGATTTTTCACTTAATCCGATTTCTGACGCGATTTTGCCTGTTGAGACGATATCCCCATCCATCAGAATTGATAATACCTGGCGTACATAATAATTTGTTTTCGCATCTTTCAAGGACACATCTCCACCTTTCTGCATCTATAAGATATCATGTAATAATCTTCCCTGAAAAAAAGGATAGGGAATTTTAATACGGTATTTTTCCCATATAGGGAAAAAGGGAGGGGCATTTTAATACGGTAATTCATCCGTTTTTTCTTTTTTAACTAAATAATGTATCAGATGCCTATTCATCTTACCACGAGGATTAATCCACAAAAATGGATATATAAAATAAAAAAGTTTGTTGGTGATGGTGGCCTTATCGTAAGAAGGGTTACTTAGGTTAACACTGGCAAATAGAGTAAGTATTTATATGGTAATGCTGGCAAAATAAAAAAAGGCAAATTGAAATAAACCATTGTGATTGGTTTCATTCCATTTTATATTTGCCTTTTTCATCAGGATCGTTTTAACAGTTGTAATGTATAACCATCAGGATCTTTTATAAAATAGAAACAAATGGTCGGATTTGGAGCAATAGGACCTGTTAGTTCATAACCATTCTTTAATAACATCGCAACGAAAGCATCGAGATTTTCTATCTCTAAACCGATGGATACTCCATTTCCTACTTCTTTATCAGCTTCCCTACGATTTTGAATAAGCTCAATTAAGACCTCATTCTTCGTTTTTAACATCGCAATTTCATGTATACCTCCATGAAAACGTGATACTACTTGCATACCGAAAACTTCTGTATAAAAAGCAATGCTTTTCTTTATATCAGAAACGCTTAAGGTTACCCAGGTTATCTTCATAAACTATACCTCTTCTCAGTAATGATGCATTCATGCGAATACATTTATAATGGTTAACAAAATTATAGCATAGGTAATTTTTATCGTCGATACCCGCTAAAACGATGTTTCAAACCTAGTATACATAATTTATGCTAAGCGTTAAAAGATTATAAATCATCCACTAATGCACTTGACTTTGCATAGGCAGAACTGCGGGCTTCAAAGAAATCCGTTTTAATCAAATTGGCATTCGCATACATCGATACCCATTCCATGGATGCCGGTTCTTTTTCATAGCCTTCATATAAGGTTCCAAAGCCTAATGATGTGCTGCGCAAATTTCCCAGGTAATAGATATATTCGCGAACCATTTGCATTGTTAAGCCTTCAATATCATTTCCTATCACATACGAGCCCCAGCGAATTTCTTCTTCTACCCCATAACGCAGCATATCCTTATATTCTTCCACCAACGCAGGTGTAAAAAGCTGTGGTTCTTCTTTTTGCAGTTCTAGGATCATAGAACGGAAAAGCCATAAATGGGTATTTTCATCACGGTTAATATAACGTATCTCTTGTACCGAACCTGGCATTTTTCCCATACGACCTAAATTATAAAAGAACATGAAACCGGAATAGAAATAAATACCTTCCAATATATAATTGGCCATCATCGTCTTCATTAAATGGATGCCATCATGATGGGTAATAAAATCATTGTATAAATCGCCAATAAATTTATTTCTTTCCAATAAACGCGCATCATTTTTCCATTGGTATAAAATATCATTACGTTCTTGCGAAGAACAGATGGAATCCAACATATAGCTGTAACTTTGTGAATGCAATGCCTCTTGAAAGGCTTGTATAGTTAAACAGAGGTTGACTTCATTTGCGGTAATATAGTCCCCTACATTAGGCAAATTTGCCGTTTGAATAGAATCTAGAAAAATTAAGAAGGATAAGGTTTTATCATAGGCATTCTTCTCGGCCTGCGATAATCGACGATAGTCTTTAACATCCTGATTCAGATTAATTTCTTCAGGAATCCAGAAATTGTTCATCGCTTGCCGATACCAGTCAGATACCCAAGTATATTTCATATTGTTAAAGTCATTGAGGTTCGTGGTATTGCCATTGATCATGCGTCTGTTGATTACATCGCAATCCCCATGTTCATTAAATAACGGTTTTCGTTTTAAATCAGTCATAAGTTCTCCTTTAAGATGCACAAGATTCGCATTCTTCTACTTCTAATGCCTTACTACGCACATAATATAGTGTTTTAACACCATTTTCCCATGCCTGGATATATAAATTCAGAACCGTGCGCAATGTAAATTCATTTGTGATATATAAGTTTACAGACTGTGCCTGATCGATATGGCGCTGACGGATACCAGCAGCTTTCACGATCCATTCCTGTTGTATCTGATGGGCGTTTTTGTAAAGCCAGAAAGTCTGTGGATTAAGATCAGGCGCCACACGGGCAATCATACTGCCTTTTTTCTCTTCTAAAAAATATTTGTTCATGATGGGGTCTACACCGGCACTGGTGCCCGCGATGATTGATGTTGAACTAGTTGGCGCAACAGCCAACAAATAAGCGTTGCGCATCCCATATGTGTGAACATCCTGACCGATTTTCTGCCAACTTTCGTTTTGATAACCACGTTTCGTAAAGTAAGCGCCACTGTCCCAGTCACTCCCTTTAAAATATTGATAACTGCCTTTTTCTTTGGCTAAAACATTACTTGCCTGAATGGCATAAGCATTGATCGTTTCAAACAGCGTATCCACAAATTGCAAATGTTCCTCACTTTCAAAGCGCAAACCTTGTTTTACCAGCATGTGATGATATCCGCTAACCCCTAAGCCAATTGCTCGATATTGACGATTTGTTATTTCTGCATATGGAATCGGATAGTAGTTTAAATCGATGACATTATCTAATGCGCGAACGATCGTATGTATGATATGTGAAAGCTCTTGCTTGTTTGTCACATCGATATTACCTAAGGATAGACTCGCTAGATTACAAACAACAAAATCGCCTGGCTTGCTTTTATTTACAACAATCTCTTCCTCATCAACCTTTATGATTTGTGGTTCTGTTAAAGTGATAGCTGACATGTTTTGGGCAATTTCTGTACATAAATTACTACAATAGATCATGCCCTTATGCCCATTGGGATTCATTTTATTTACCTGATCGCGATTAAATGTGAAAGGTGTTCCTGTCTCCACCGCGGACTTTAGAATCAGACGCACTAGATCTTTTAAGATCATTTCACGTTTTGAGATGCGAGCGTCATTCACACAGTCAAAGTAACGTTCTTCCCATTCTTCGCCATAAAAATCTTCTAATTGATAGCCTTTCACTTTCCCTATCTCATGCGGACACATCAGATACCATGTTGCGTTTAAATCCTCTTTCGCCATTTTCCAAAATAAATCCGGATAACAGATAGCCGGGAAGACATCATGAGCTTTCATGCGATCATCTCCATTATTGGTACGTAAATTTAGAAATTCAGGTAAGTCCTTATGCCATGCATCCAAATACACTGCAACCGCTCCCTGACGCACTCCTAGCTGATCCACTGCTGTTGCGGTATCATTGACCAGCTTGATCCAACGAATTACTCCACCGGCTGCTCCTTTAAATCCCCGAATATCACTGCCATTTGCGCGTACTTTTCCAAAATAAAGGCCCATGCCACCGCCATATTTGGAAATTTGCGCAAAGTTATCAATAGACTTATAAATATTAGCTAAAGTATCTGCCACCGTATCAATAAAACAGCTGGATAGTTGATGGTATGGTTTGCGAGCATTGGCCATCGTCGGTGTTGCTATTGTTACCTTTAAGGTACTTAGGATATCATAAATCTGTTTTGCCCAATATACACGATTCGTCTCAGGTATTGCCAGATGCATGGCAATTCCCATAAACATTTCCTGTGGCGTTTCCATCAGCTGTAAATCATGCGTACGCAGTAAATAGCGTTTCACCACTAATTCTAAACCGCTATATGTAAACAAAGCATCACGCTCATCCTTTACGTATCGCTTTAGTTCATCGATTTCTTCTTTCTGATAAGCATCTAACATATAAGCACCATATAACCCTTGTTTGCTTAAATACTGAATCTTCTCATAAAAGGAAGTAAGCTGCAGTTGCTTCATACGGGCATTAATTTCCTGATGTAGTTGGTAGCTCAAAAAACGTGCTGCAATATATTCCCATTTCGGTGTTTCCTTACTAATCAGCTCGACACATGCTTTCATAAGCATTTGCAAGCGTTCTTCATGCCCCATGGTTTCTTTTAAAAAGGAATGAAATTTGATATAAAGTGCATGCAAATCATATGTTTCATCAAAATCTTTCTGGATTTGCATAAAGATGGGCAATAGTTTTTCATCCTGTACCTCATGGCATAGTTCTAAGAGCATTTGCCGTTTTTCTTTACGTTTTTCACGATATAAAATATAAGCCTTAGCTTCATTATAAAATTGATATGCCATCAGCTTTTGTTCTACAAGATCTTGGATATCTTCTACGCTGACTTTAGCTGAGCCTTGTATTTCTTGGGTGATTTCCATTGCGATCTGCTTTAACTGATCCATAGGAACATCCGTCACAAAAGCTTTTTTCATCGCTTGGATCATTTTTTCAGAATCAAATGTTTGAATGGTACCATCGCGTTTTATGATTTTCATATACATTTTCCACCTTTTCTCTTACCGTTAGTATATAGAGAATCTTATGGTTTACGCAACTGAGATGCACAAGGAAGATACTGGCAGAAAAAAAGAATGCCTTCTTAATAGCAGACATTCTCTTACTTAACTATTTCCCTTTTATCATTTTATTGATTTTTGTTTCATATGGTGTATCTTTCATATCTGTTTTCGCAATACGCAAGTGTTCCATTTCTTTTTTCTTTTGATCTAAATAGCTATACTGTAATGCCAACAGATAATGGAACATGCCTCGATCAAAGCCTGGTTCACATGCTTTCACGTGTTCTTCCATCACATCAATATAATCTGTTTTCTTCAATAATAAGATCTCATAAATCAGATTGCATTGTTCATATAATGTTTCATCCGTTACACCTTGCATACGATCAAGGATTTCTTTTGCCTTCACCTTATCTTCTTCATCTACATAGAAGTAAAATGCCTTCATGCATACATCTAAACGCTGCTTCTTGTTGATGCGCATATTTAAGATCAAATCAAACTGCTCACGAATCTTGGTACTATCTCCCATCATGAAGAAGGCATTTAAACGCATATGTTCACGATTAAATGGCGCAAAAAAGTATTTGCAGGCAAGCGAGTCTAAGATAGTGAAGAATTTGTCAAAATCCTGATTTTGTAAACATTTCAATAATTTATTGAATGTACTGCGTTTGTACCATTGTGTACCAACTACAGAAATAATCAAAACGACGATAAAAGCGATCCATACGATTGGTTTCATAAAGCACCTTCCATTTCTTACTCAATGTTTATATTGTACTATAACTTTCTTTATTTTTCATCAACATTTTACATTTTTAGGTGATATTCACAAACTTAAATGTTTTTTTTCATTTTTTTTAGATAAAGCTGATTCATTCAGATACATATTCACTATTATTTCTTACTACTTTTATGATAAAGAATAACATTTGCATTCTTTTGATACCTTTCGAAGATATTTTACATAACAACTTACTATCTATACATAATTTCACAGAAGGAAAAACCATTTTTCACAAAAAACAGTTTTATTTTATACAATTTATACAAATAAATGTATCTTAGCCATCTAAAAAAATAATTACCAAAGGGAATTTTTCAGAAAATATAAGAAAATAAAAAATATATTGAATTAACCTATGAAATTTTTATAATGCCCTTATAGAGGGAGGAAAAAGCAATGGAATTGAAACAATTATTCAGTACGCAAGACAATGAATTAGAAATTATAACGGATTCTTTCAAAATTAATAAAAACATTATTGAATTAAACAGCCGTATTATTCAAGTATGTAATATTGAAAGTATATCCATGGTTGAACCAAAAAAGAAAGGAATTACGATCGGCGTTTTCATAGGTTTTATCATAGGACTTGCATTACTTTCTTATCAACCTTTGGTAGGAACCATTGTCATTGGTTTAAGTGCATTTTATATTTATTGTATTGTTCAAGGGAATAAAAAATTAGGTAAAAATCTTTATATTAATTTAGTATCGGGGTATTATATCGTAATTAATTTTAAAAATGTAACCTTTGCCTATAAAATCATGGAAACCATAGAAAACTATCTAAATGGTTCAAATGAATCAAGTGTATCGATCAACGTTCAGGATTCTGTCATTACCTTTGGTGATGATAGTCCTATTTATGGGAATGCGAAATGAAAGATATAAAAATCGAACATAGCGTGGTTAGTGTTGGAGATAATAGCCCGATTTATATTCACAGTGAACAAGCTATTCAATGGCAAACATTAGAAGATGATTGTTTTAATTTACTATCGAAATTAGCGGTAGAAGATATACAAAGATTTCAACTTAAACAATTAACGAAAAAGATTTTTCATAAGGACACAAATGGCTTAAAGGAATTTATGAAAAAACACGCTGAGTTATTAACTTCTAATATTATCAGTGCTATTGTCTCTCAATATTTCATACAATTTCTTTCATCTTTATAAGGTATCTTATAATGTATCTTGAAGGTATACAGGAAGTATTCAGAAGTAAAAAGTCATTTGTCATTCCTCATATCATGCCTATCCTAAACGTCATCGCCTGAACGTCAGATTCTAAACAACAGGTTCTTAACAACAAATTCTAAACAACAAATTCTAAACGACCAGTTCTAAACAACAAATTCTAAATAGAAAAGCTCTCCTTTCTGTGAGAGCTTTTCATGTTATTATTTGAAATTACGCAAACGTAACGCATTTGATACGACTGATACCGAACTAAATGCCATCGCTGCACCGGCAAATACTGGTGATAGCAGTATACCAAAGAACGGATACAAAATACCTGCGGCAATCGGAATACCAATGCTGTTATAGAAGAATGCCCAAAATAGATTTTGCTTGATATTGCGGATAACCGCTTTGGATAAGCGAATCGCTGTTGCGACATCCTCAATACTATCTTTCATCAAAACGATATCGGCACTTTCAACAGCTACATCACTGCCGCTTCCTATCGCAATACCAACTTCACTTTGCGTTAAAGCAACAGCATCATTGATTCCATCGCCAACCATCGCAAGCGTATGGCCTGCCTTTTGTAATCGTTCGACTTCCTTTCCTTTTTCATCCGGTAATACCTGTGCAATCACATGGGTAATGCCTGCTGAAGAAGCAATGGCCTGCGCTGTGATTTCATTATCTCCGGTTAGCATATACACATCTATATGAGCGTCCTGCAATTGTTTGACGACTGCTTTCACTTCCGGTTTGATCTTATCGGCAATGGCAATAATCCCTTGTACCTCTTCATTCCTTGCGACCCAAACGACGGTTTTACCACTTTGCAGATACGTCTGTTCCTGTGCTTCATAAACGGCGGTCGCAATCTGCATTTCCTGCATGAATTTACGACTTCCTACCAATAATCTGCCATCATCCATCTCTGTGCTTAAGCCTAAACCGTTATGTGTTTGTACATGGGATAAGGTTTCATAGGATAGCTGCAATTCTTCTGCCTTTGTTAAGATGGCAGTAGCAAGGGGATGCTTAGAGCCTTGTTCCAGCATAGCCGCAAATGTTAATACCTTATGTTCATCCTGTTGTGTCGCAACATCTGTTACTACCGGTTTCCCTATGGTAAGAGTTCCTGTCTTATCAAAGACAATGGTATCAATCGTGCTTGCTGTTTCCAAAGCTTCTCCGCTTTTAATAAAGATACCTAACTGAGCGGCTTTGCCTGTACCTACCATAATGGCGGTTGGGGTTGCCAAACCTAATGCACATGGACAAGCTATTACCAACACACTCACGAAAATAGTTAAAGCAAAGGCGAAATCTTGCGTCACCATGTACCAGATAATAGCAGCCACTATTGCGATGCTCATGACCGTTGGGACAAAGAATAAAGAAATACGATCGGCAATACGGGCAATAGGTGCCTTTTTCCCTTGGGCTTCTTCAACCATATGAATGATCTTTGCTAATGTGGTATCTTCTTGTGTAGCACTACAACGCATTAAAATACGTCCATCTAAATCAATGGTTCCCTGCTGCAGCTTATCACCTACTGTTTTCTTAACCGGCATGCTTTCTCCGGTAAGCATGCTTTCATCAACGTTAGCACTACCTTCCAACAAGATGCCATCCACTGCCATATGTTCTCCCGGTTTTACGACCAAGGTATCCCCGACACTAACTTCTTCAATCTGAATGAGGATTTCTTTACCTTCTCGCCAAAGCGTAGCCGTCTGTGGGCGAAGTTGCAACAATGCCTGAATAGCACCGGTGGATTTCTTCTTGGATATGCTTTCCAAATGCTTGCCAAACTGCACCAATGCCACAACAACACCGGCACCTTCAAAATACAAAGCATGGACGGCATGGACATTGCCTTGATAAATTTGCATAAGAGATACCAAAGAATAAAGATATGCACTTCCGGTACCAATCGCTACCAGTGTATCCATATTCGGTGCCTTATGCAGCAACGCCTTGATCCCTCTGGTAAAGAAATGATGTCCACTGATCAAGATGATCGTTGCTAACACAAATTGGATACCTGCGAAATTAAAAGGATGCGTCTTATAAGAAATAATGTTTGGCAAAGGCAATTCAATACTTCCCAACATATGGGACATACCGATATATAAGAGGAAAAAAGCCAAGACCAGTGTACCGTAAACATGTAACTTTTCATAAGAGCGTTTTTCTTTTTCGATTGTTTTTTCCACATGTAAGTGACCTTTAAAACCGGCTTTTTGAATCGCTTCTAGAATTTCACTGAGTTTAATACGCTTTTTATCATAACGAACTTCCGCTTGATTCATCACAAGATTCACATCCGCCTGTAAGATACCATCTTTTTTACGCAACACTCGCTCAATACTGGCACTGCAAGCCGCACAGCTCATGCCTTCGATATCCAACACTACCTGCTCTTCTTCGTTTTCCTCTTCCAAAATAAAACCGGCCTTTTCCAAAGCTTCTTTCCAAGCCTTAAAGTTTTTTTCATGATACGTTATCGTCACATTGTTCATGATGAGATTTACACTGGCATCTTCTACCTCATCGAATCGTTTTAAGATGCGTTCTACGGATGCACTGCAGGCTG
This sequence comes from Longicatena sp., assembly GCF_982403165.1. Taxonomy (NCBI): domain Bacteria; kingdom Bacillati; phylum Bacillota; class Erysipelotrichia; order Erysipelotrichales; family Erysipelotrichaceae; genus Longicatena; species Longicatena sp. The sequence continues at coordinate 7,879 of NZ_CEVYEL010000039.1, read as the reverse complement.
CACAGCTCATACCTTTTACTGTCCATGTCTGCATTTGCGCATCACTTTTTTCCAGCAATTGATACCCACCTTTTTCCACAGCTTTCTGCATATCCGCAAAAGCCGGCAAATCCTCACCTTCAACAACGACTTCTTCTAGTACAAGATTTACCTGCGCACTGGTTACGCCATCCATTCTTTTTAATATTCGTTCAACAGCTGACGCACAAGCCGAGCAGCTCATACCGCCAATCTGATAAGTCTTTTTCATAGTATACCTCCTAGCAACATCCACTTTTTAACAGCATCACATGGGCTATTTCAAAAGAATAGCTAAAACATCCTCAATTTCCTGAAGTTTTTCATCAGAATCACCTGTTGCAATCGCTGTTTTTACACATGTGTGCAAATGCCCACTTAGTATATGCAGATTTGCTTTCTTTAACAGTGACTGACTGGCCATGATTTGATTTGAAATGTCGATACAATAGCGTTCATCCTCAATCATACGGATGATGCCATCGATCTGTCCTCTGGCTGTTTTTAGATTCTGTAATGCTTTTTTTCTTTCCGGTGTCATAAAGTTACCTCCCCCCAGGGGTGCTGGGTTCATGCTTATTATAAAAGAGGGGAATTGATAAGTCAACGCTAATGCCTACTGCCCTTTCAACATGCAGGTGGTACTCTTACAAATAGGTATATTCATAAGGGTAATAACTTTTAAAGCCTTATTTTATCACCTTATCATTAGGTAAAGAAGTTTATTTTCTTGTAAGTTTATCCATATCAAGTTATACTATTCGTACTGGAAAGTATTTATGAGGGAATAAGTATGTGTGCTGAATTTATAAATTTGACAATGGAGAATCTAGCTGATGAACATTTATGCTGCATCATTCGCAGTAAGAAAAAACATCCCGGTGTTGAAGCAAAACGTCTTTGGTTACAACAACGTTTAAAGGAAGGTCATACCTTTCGTAAACTTAATAAAAAAGCAACTGTCTTTATTGAATATGCTCCATTAGCATCTGCCTGGGTGCCTATTTGCGGTGAGAACTATATGTATATTTATTGCTTATGGGTAGAAAGTAAAGAAAAAGGCAATGGCTATGGTAAGGCCTTATTAGAGTATTGCATTCAGGATGCTAAAGCGAAAGGAAAATCCGGTATCTGTATGCTTGGAGCAACTAAGCAAAAAGCTTGGCTATCAGATCAAAGTTTTGCCAAGAAATATGGTTTCCAGATTGTCGATACTGCCCATGCATATGAATTGCTGGCTCTCTCCTTTGATGGAACGTTTCCTCACTTTAATGAGACCGCTAAGAAACAGCAGATTGAAAATACCGTATTAACAATATATTATGATATGCAATGCCCTTTTATCTATCAAAAAATTGAAAAGTTGCAACAATATTGTGAAGAACATGCCATACCTGCAACCTTTCTGAAAGTGGATTCCTTACAAGAAGCTAAGCAGCTTCCTTGCGTATTTAATAATTTTGCCGTTTTTTATAAAGGACAATTTCAAACAGTGAATTTATTAGATGTAGCTACTCTGGAAAAAATCTTGAAAAAGTGATCTGCCCCCTGTCAAGTAGACAGGTGAAATAAATAAAATCAGTAATTGATGACTTGTCGTAAAGATAGGTCATCTTTTTCTATAATGTCTTAAATGAACAATATCCAATAGAAGTAAATCAACGCATTTAACTTTATTCACTGTTGATAACGCTGCTGTCCTTACTTCTTTTGGTGTTTGCTCACAATGTCTTCCTTGTGGTCTCTCATATTATAAAATGATTCGTTTCACACGTTTCTTGTTGTATTTCTAATGGTTGAATCTATTGATTCACCTTGTCATTCATAAAGTGACACCCATCTATATAAATCATTTCCAGATTTATACAATTTCAGATTATAACCTATCTGGCTTTTTCCACGTTTATCACTCTTGTAATCCTGCACTGCTTCAACTTTCTGTTCTATTGTGTATTTGCTTTTCCTTCCCATAAGAAAAGATCCCTCCTTTCATAAACTACGTTTTATTTATTTCCGTTGTTTACTTTAGAGGGATCATATCAACTTATTGAAACTGTTTTTTCTTACTTTTTTATAATGAAATTGCGGTTTCTAGGGCAACTTCCATCATCGCATGAAAGGATGTTTGTCGCTGTTCAGCTGTAGTAACGGCACTTGTGACTAAAGAATCACTGATAGTTAATAAACAAGCCGCTTTTTTACCCAGCACTTTAGCATTATGGAACAAGGCGAAACTTTCCATTTCTACACAGACACAACCATGTTTTTCATAGAATTCTTTATGTCCATCTACATTTTCCTCATGATAGAAAACATCACTGGAATGAATTCTTGCCTCAACTAATTGCTGATCCAATTTTTCTGCTGCTTTACGAATGGCTGCATTCAATTCTTCGCTTGGATACTGTATATCGCCATCAACATCTGCCTGTGCTTTCGCAAAAGTTGACTCACTCCAAGCACCGTCTGCCAGAACTAAGTCAAATAGATCAAGTTTGTCTGTATATGCTCCGGCACTTCCGATACGAATAATTGCCTCAACTCCATAAAACTTAAATAATTCATAGGAATAGATTCCAATACTAGGCATTCCCATGCCACTTCCCATAACCGAAACTCGTACACCTTTATAAGTGCCCGTATAGCCAAACATATTACGAACCGTATTGAACTGTACGGGATTTTCCAAATAAGTTTCGGCAATAAATTTCGCCCGCAATGGATCTCCAGGCATTAATACTACCTTTGCAATATCACCGGCATTTGCCGCATTATGTGGTGTTGACATAACTATATCCTCCTTATGATTACCAGTATTAGTATACCATATCTAATTTCGATATCCTAATGATTTCATATATCATTTTTTATGAAAATGCCTACCTATTTCTATTTTATTCAATTGTATCACAAGGCAGAAATTCTGTACTGATAAACGCTTTTGCTAACTACCTTTTTAGCAAGTCTTCATCACTTTTTTCATGATCTTTTGGTTGAATACTCGCGTATTATTTTTTTATTTTATTATCTGATCATCTGAACGTTTTCTTACATTTTCTTAAATACCATACGCTAGATTAGATTTATACGTTATAATGATTACATAAAACAACAAGAGGTGTCTTATGAAAAAGTTAATTCCTATCATTTTAAGTATCGTAACAGCATTCAGCTTGTTAATGCCTGTGCAAGCCAAAAAAGATGATTCTGCGTTGCCAGATGATAACAAGATTCGCTTGGTCAATGTTACAGAAGACGGCCATTATGAAATCATCAAAGAAAATGATTCCTATGCTGCTGCTAAGGTTTCTCATACCCTTTTACAGCATCAATATGAAAATCTAGGCATAGCAAAAGGACAAACCTTTTTATCGATAGAAAATGGCGTAGTTGAATTTAAAAAAGCACAAGATTGCAGTGTCAATATTACCTATACAAATGCAGCGAATCAAGAGGAAGGTTATACCAATGGGTGTTATGGTGCCGATGGAGCCTTTTTAGAATATAACGATGGCAATGGTATGGTGAAATTTCAATTGTCAGGTGTCATCGGATCTACTTCCATTGAAAATGTGACAATCCATCCCCTTACTACTCTTCCAAATGTTTCACACTTTGAGGTGCATAATGGTATCTTGTTGCATTATTTGAAAAGTGATATTGCCAGTAAGGGCTATGATAATGTTTTGCATTTAGGTCAAGCCCCTTCTTACCTTAAAGAAAAGACAATTTACTATAGCTATGACAGTCATTATTTTTATAAAAGCTTTTCTGCCATGATCACAGATGTGCGCAAAAGTATCCATACACAAGCAGTAAACGCAAAACAGCCATATTATAATTATTATCAATATGTCAATCATCGTTCGACAACCGCTTATTCCTATGAAGATGTTCATGCTTATTTGCAAAACACTCGTCTCTTAAAACAATCTATCACCAAATTTGAAGGTACTTATCTGCATGACATTCTCACTCAGTCTATGATCGTACAAGGGGAAAAAGGGTTTTTTCAATACCAAAATCAGTTTGGCGCAAATGCCCTTATGATGCTTTCCTTAGCCTTAAACGAAAGTGCCAGCGGACGCAGCGCCTTATCTTATAATCGCAACAATTTGTTTGGTCATGCGGCCTATGATTCTGATGTAGAAAAAAATGCCTCACGCTACTTACGCGTAAGTGACAGTATTTACGCTCATGCAGCCCATTACATATCATCCTCTTATTTAAATCCGAACCAATTTCAATACCATGGCGGTCATTTCGGAAACAAAGCGGGCGGTATGAATGTTTCTTATGCTAGCGATCCTTACTGGGGTGAAAAAGCGGCACAATACTATTATGACATTGATCATGCCTTACAAGATAAAGACTTAAATCAGTATGCGATTGGTATTACCGGCACTAAAAAAGTTAATGTCAGAAAAGATCCTAAAGAAGCTGCGAAGACATTATATGCTATTCCCAAAGGCACGCAAGCCAGTTTGCTTCTCTTGGATAAACAAACAGAAGGAAATGCTGTCTGGTATCTTGTACAAACCGATGTACCTTTGACAAATGATCGAAATGTTTCCGCAAATCCAACATATAACTATCGTAAAAGTTATGGGTATGTAAAAGCCAGTGAACTTTCTTTTATCACAAATGAAAAGCATCTAAATGAAAAAAACTATGTCGATGTCAGTTTTGATGCCAATGGAGGCACTTTCTATCCAGGTTCACATACTATCACTATGCAAATAGAGAGTGGTAAAATTCCGATTATCTTAGAACCTGAGAAGAAGAATGCCTTATTTATCGGTTGGGACAAAGAAATTAAAAAAGCTGAAAAAGACATTGTTTATAAAGCAAATTATCGATCTGTAAAAAACATCGCCTTTATTGAAAGACCGAAGCAAACTTACCAACAGCATGATTACCTGGATGTATCAAAAGGAAAGATTCAAGTAAGCTTCGAAGATGGTTCTACACAAGAACGCTCATTGACCACCGATATGGTGAGTGGCTATGATCCTACTACGCTTGGCACGCAGACATTAACAATACGTTATGCGGGAAAAACCTTATCCTATGAAATTCATGTAAAAAAGCAAAGTGAAAGCACCGGATCTAAGCTGCAAGAAAAAGCAGCATATATCATTAAAACCTATAGTGATAAGGTAGGGTTAACGGATGATGCCTTAACTGAACTAGAAAAATTTCAAAATGATGTTTTGCAGGAAAGCAACAACCCCTTAGATGATGATGTATTACGTGCCGTGGATCGCATTTTGCAACCAAATTTAAAGCCACGTCTCAGTGTGCTCATTCATGATGATACCTATGATTTACAAATATCAGGCCTTAGTTTAGCAATGCAGAAAAAGACATCGTTCCTAAATGCATGGATGCCGAAAACAGTCGTTGTGAATGTACATGATTCCATCGACAATGAGGAAGAAACATTGTTTAAAAAAGTCGCAGAAGCAAATTATGTTACCTATGAAGCAGGCTTTACCATAGATGGAAAAGAGGATATGTCCGGTTATGATCCTGAAACCCAAGTTTTGTATTCGATAAAGAAACCTAAAAATAGTAAGGGGAAATTATATCGCATCTTAACTGTGGATGGTGAAAACATACGCCAGTTACCCACGACACAATCCGATACTCGCATTCTTTTCCAGGCAAAGAAAGGTAGTTTTGCGATCGTATCGATCCAAGGTGCAGCGCCTAAAGGAAGTATGGATTTTACCGAAGTCGCTACCATCAAAGGAAATGGAAAAAACTATATCACAACATACATTCTGATACCTTTTGCTGTCATCTTCTTGATCTTAATACTTGTGATTGTCCTTCTACTCATTCGCAGAAAAAACAAAATAGCTTATCGAAAAAAGAAAAGAGCGATATATAAAAATCAATAAAATCATCAGATGCATCTGAAAAAACAATTTGCAGAAACTTGTGAATTGTTTTTTTTCGTACTACAATACTAACTAGAGGTGATGATATGAAACGAAATCAGATAGATAGCGCATATACATGGGATCTTTCCAGTATGTTTGCTTCACAAGAGGCATTTAACACATGTTATCAGGAATGTGAATCCTTAGTCAATGCACTGACAAAACAAAAAGGTCATATAGCGGATACAAAAGAAAGCTTTTGTGATTTTTTTGATCAACAAGAAGAATTATCCCGAAAACTGAATAATCTTATCAGCTATGCCCGTATGTATACAGATGTAGATCCTGATGAAGAAACAGCACAACAAAATCTTTCCAAAGCATATGTTCTTTATCAAAAAACGGTGGTCGCACTAAACTTTGTGGACTTAGAAGTCATGAAAGAGAAAGAAAGTATTGAAAAGTATTTAGCAGAGGATGCATGCAATGCATATCGTTATCCAATGCAAGAAATCTTTCGTCGCATGCCTCATCAATTGGATGAAGAAAAAGAAGTGATGATGGCACAAATGCAGGATATTTTACGTGTACCAGAATCCACCTATGAAAGTTTCCGGCTAGAATTTGAACCAGTGATGGTAGATGGAAAACCGGTTTTTCTAAATGGTGGTAACTACCATCAATTCTTACTAAATCCCGATGAAAAGGTACGTAAAGAAGCATTTGAACATTACTTTCAAGAATATAAACGATATCAAAATGTCTTTCTGAATCTATTAAGCGGACATATCAAAGGAAAAGCTTTTGAAGCACGCTTACGGAACTTTCCTTCTACCTTAGAAGCAAGTCTGTTTGAAGATGGTGTAGAAAAAGCGCTGTTTGATTTGGTAGTACGAATGGGTAATGAGACGTATCGGCCTTATGCCCATGAATATTTTAAGTTACGTAAAGAAATCTTAGGATTACAACAACAGCATGTTTATGATATTGCCCTTCCTTTAGTAAAATCTGTAGATATCACATATACGGTGGATGACTGCTTTGCCATTTTAAAAAAAGCATTGGCTCCTTTAGGTGAGGATTATATCGCTATGCTTGATGTAGCTAGAGAAGAACGCTGGATTGATTTTATGCCACATGAAAAGAAGCGCTCTGGTGCTTATTCTGCAGGTACGTATGATTCCAAGCCTTTTATTCTAACAAACTTTACAGGAGAATATGATTCCCTTAGTACACTGGCACATGAATTCGGACATTCTATGCATTCTTATTATTCCCATAAGCATAATCGCGCAATGTTAGCAGAATATCGTATTTTTGTTGCCGAGGTTGCTTCTACAGTCAATGAACTATTATTAAATGACTATTTATTAAAGCATTCTGATAATAATGACCATAAGGCTTATTTATTAAGCAATCTATTGAATCAGATGATTGGCACGATGTATCGTCAAACCATGTATGCTACTTTTGAATATCAGTTATATGAAGCCATTGAAAAAGGAGAAGCACTGTCCTCAAAAGATGTATGTGATCTGTATGAGCAGCTTAATAAAGACTATTTTGGTGACAGTGTCATTGTGGATGATTTACAGCGTTACGGCTGTTATCATGTTCCTCATTTCTATTATAACTTCTATGTGTACAAATACACTTTAGGCATGTCGGTTGCCATTAGCTTTGCCAAGAAAATCTTAAATGGTGAAGTTGATGCCTATCGCGAGTTCCTTACAAAAGGCGGCAGTGAAGCGCCTTTAGATGAATTGATGCATGCCGGTGTAGATCCTCGCCAAACGCAGGTTTATGAAGATGCCTTCGGTTACTTTAAAGAAATCCTTGATCAGTTTCGCTCTTGCGTTACCCATGAAACTTCACAAAAAAGGTAGGTAGTTCATTTCCATGAGCTACCCACCTTTTTAAGGATATTTAAATTATCGTGGGGATAAAACCTGCCTCTAAATTATCATGGGGTT
>NZ_CEVYEL010000038.1:0-25471 GCF_982403165.1 Longicatena sp. | reverse complement strand
ATATAGATATACATAAGCCGTATGAAAGATCATGCTAATCACTGAATAATTTACAATAATTAGAAATTAAAACAAAAAATACCAATATAATAGCTAAAAAATAATAAGCGCTTACAGAAAAATTAAATTAGCTATTGCATTATAAAAATTTTTATGGTAATTTATAAATGTAATGATGGTGATGTGATTATTAAGTTAAGCAAGACCTGTTTACAACATATATTTTGTTGTATCCGTCTTGCTTTTTTTGTACGCAAAAGGAGGTTATATCATGCAAATCTATAAAGTGATCAACAACAATATGGTGTCAATACGTACTTCTGAAAATCAAGAAATTATGTTAAAAGGTTTATCTATCGGTTATAAAAAAAGACCCGGTGATGAAGTAGATGAAACCAAAATAGAAAAACGATTTGTCTTAGAAGACATCTCTTTGATCAGAAGATTCAACCAAATGTTTACAGAGATTGATAAACAATTGATAGATGCCTGCATTGATGTAACTTCGATGATTAAAGAAAAGTCCAAAACAGAATTAAGTGATGCGTTATATGTAACATTATTGGACCATGTCAATAATTTAGTGGATCGCCTGCAACAAAATATATCATTTGATAATTCTATTTTATGGGATTTACCGAGAGTATATCCCGATGAATATAAAATAGCAGTCCATGCAGTGAAGTTGTTGAATGAAAAAATGCCATATAAAATAGATGAAGATGAAGCCAATTTTATTACATTGCATATCGTAAATGCAGAGAAATCAAATGATATGCATAAGACATATCAAATGACTGGTTATATTGAAGATATTTGTGACATAGTGGCAAGTGATTTCAACATAGCATTTGGTAATACAAATGATTATCATTATAACCGCTTTGTGATGCACCTACGATTTTTAATCGAAAACATACAATTGCATGTTGTATTGGATGTACAAAATGAAAATGGCATTTTAAATACGTTAACGGATAAATATCCACAAGTTTGGCAAGTTGTTCAAAAAATCAGCAATTATATTGATGCTTGTATGAATTATAAATTGAATGATGAAGAAAAATTATATTTAATGATTCATCTCGTACAGATATTTACGAAAAAATGAATGGTTAAATATAAAAATGAAGGAAAGGAGAGGATAAAAAGAAATTCTATATAGTTACGGCCGGCTTATAGAATATTTAAAAAATAAGATAAGAGAAAAGGATATAGATGAATGATTTTAGGAAAGGAGAAAATATTAGAAAATGTTCTAATTAAAATAAAATTTATATGGATAAAAATAAAACACTAGCACAAGATGTGCTTCAAAAGATAGGCGGTAAAGAAAACATTATTTCTGTATTTCATTGCGCTACCCGTCTAAGATTTGAATTGCAAGATCAAACAAAAGTAAATGAAGAAGAATTAAAAAAAGTAAATGGTGTTCTTGGTATTAAAAAAGCCGGAACCAGCTTTCAGGTCATCATTGGACCAAATGTGTCATTGGTTTATGATGAATTATGCAATATGGCAGAATTGGATAAAAAGGATGAAATTAAAGAAAATTTGGATGATGTGAAAGAAAAACGTAAATTTTCTTTTAAGTGGTTATTTGATGTCGTAATTACCTATATCATGAACTCTGTCGCTCCTATCATCCCTATATTGATTGGTGCATCTTTTTGGAAAACGGTAGTAACCTTACTAGGACCTGATATGTTCAATGTAATATCAAATAAATCTGATTTCTTTATTACCTGTAACTTCTTTTTTGAAGCATTATTCTATTTCTTCCCACTGTATATTGGTTATACAGCGGCAAAGCAGTTAAAGGTAAATCCTATGTGGGGTATCTTCTTAGGGGCAATGATTATTACACCGAGTTTTATGGCTCTTGTCGGTGTGAGAGAGTCTATTAGTTTCTTTGGTATCAATGTTCCTGTATCCAATTATTCACAACAGTTTTTACCGGTACTGATTGGTGTATGGATCTTTAAATATGTAAATAAGTTCCTTACAAAATATACACCGACCATGATAGCTTCATTAATCGTACCAATACTAAATGTCATGATCATGGCTATTGTGATGTTTGTATTCTGTGCACCGTTGGGTTCTTATTTGAGTCAGTTGTTGAGTGATTTCTTTATGTATTGTGCAAACGCAGCAGCACCAATTCGAATCATTGCTTTAACGATCTATACGGTATTAAATCCGTTTATGATTTTATTTGGTTTACATGTAACTACCTATGTTGCGGCTGTTACAGCTGCTGCTCCAATTGGTTTTGAAGCATTTGTTTTACCGGCTGGAGTAATTACTTCCTTTATTATTTATGGTATGGCATTGGGCGCAGCGTTTAAATTCAAAAAGAATAAAGATATTCCGATGGGATATTTTGTATCTGGCTTTGTAGCGGGTATTACCGAACCATCGCTCTATGGAGTTTGTTTAAAATCTAAAACATCCATCCTGGTATTGGTTATATGCAACGCTATCGGAGGATTACTGCTAGCTGTATTTAATATTAAATGTGCATTGATGGCATCTGTTAACATTTTATCCGTAGTACCGTATTTCAGTGTTGGATCAACATTTAATGTTGTGGCAGGAACCATTATTGCATTGGGTTGCTGTTTGATGGCGGCTTTAGGTGTAAACTTTTTTGCAAAATTTGATGAACAATAAATGAGGTGTAGAAAATGACAAAAGTAGAATTTATAAATCACAAGGATCAGCCTTTATATGCAACTATAAAAGATGTAAACAACAAAGACTTAGCAACTAAAAGACCGGAAGTATTCGATAACGATTATGATGGGCATTCTATCTTATCTTTGGCGGATATTATCGCTATGGTATTTCCAAATGGAGATGTTACTCAAAAACCAATGCTTTATATTCGCCATACGGATATGATTAAAAATCAATATCGCTTTGGCGATATCGTAGAATTAGGTGATACATACCTTGATGTACAAAAAGGGGTATATCATGAAGAAGAAATTGCGCAAGCAGGAACAAAAATAAGTGAATATCACGAATTTGAGGATGGCATGTATGGCTTTGAATCAAAAGAACCATTCTCACAGTTAAAGTTTAATGAAGATTATTTTACCGCAAAGGAAGGAAATGTATTTTCCATAAAAGGAGAAGGATGGCCTAAGACGATTTTTGAACATCAATCTATGTACAATCATGTCGCAACGATTATACGTCCTGCTACGGTTAGTGGAGTATATGAAGGTAAACCAATCTTTGGATTAGGTGAACATGATCGCCTATTTATTCCGACAGAAATCAATGGCTTTGATGGCATAACGAACAACTTCGGCTATGTTTATATGAATATGATGGGAATTCGTGAAGATGGACGCAGAGAACAGGCGCTGATAAGTCTTGAATTTTCAGGAAAGATTTTTGCTTACTATTATATTGATGGAGAAGAGCCGATTTTAACCGATCATGTCACAATGGAAGCAGAATGGGAGCATTTACCATATGTTAATGATGGTACATGTGTATTTAAAGATGCAATCTTTAGATTCTGTGGAAAAGAATTTCATTTCGAAGGGAAATGGGGATGCAAAGGATTTACACCAAAACCACGTGTGGAAAAGCATGGGCAGTCACAAATTTTTGGTACATGGTATGAAGGAAAAATACCATACCGTCATCGTGTATATTTAACCTTTGGTGAAAATATGGAGGCTTATGATGTTAAGCTAAAAGAATTAGGCTTTGATGTGAAGTAAAGGAGACTTATATGAAAAAGAGTGTATTTAGAGAAGATTTTTATTGGGGAGGGGCTACGGCATCAAACCAATGTGAAGGTGCGTGGAAACAGGATGGTAAAGGAGAATCCTGTGCCGATCATTTTACGGTCGGTAAAGTTGATTCCCCACGAAGATTTACAAAAGAAATAGAAGAAGGATCGATTTATCCATCTCATTTTGCAGTTAATCATTATAATCAATATGAAGAAGATATAAAACTCTTTGCAGAGATGGGATTTAAGATGTATCGTTTGTCTATCAATTGGACACGTATTTTTCCAAATGGAGATGATCAAAAGCCTAATCAAAAAGGTTTAGATCATTACCGCTCAGTTTTAGAACTATGTAGAAAGTATGGTATTGAACCGTTAGTTACAATGTCACATTATGAATTTCCTTATCATTTAACAAAGAAGTGGAATGGATGGGAAGATCGAAGAACGATTGATTGCTTTGTTACATATACCAAAACGATTATGGAGGAATATAAAGATTTGGTAACCTATTGGTTAACCTTTAATGAAATCAACACACCTTTGATGGGTGGCGGTGTTACCATGTCACTAGGTATGATGCCAAAAGAAGAAAAACTATTCTTTGGCAAAGGAGATAAAATCACACCTAATGATGCAAATCTTATTGTAAATGGCATGCATCATCAATTTATCGCTTCTGCAAAAACGGTAATTGAAGGGCGCAAGATAAACCCGAATTTTAAATTTGGTTGTATGATTGCCAGCAATGTCGTTTATCCATACACTTGCAAACCGGAAGATGTCATGAAGGCGTGGGAAGTACAACAAAGAACCAACTATTATTGTGGTGATGTCATGGTTAGAGGGGAATATGCACCTTTTACTAAGTCTTACTTAAAAGATTTACAGGCAACTATTCATACATTGCCTGAGGATGATGCTATCCTTAAAGAAGGTGTGGTAGATTATTATGCATTCTCTTATTATATGTCCGGTTGCGGTACTGCGGATAAAGAAATTTTAGAGAAAAACAAAAGTATTTTCTCAACTGCCAAAAATCCATATTTAAAGGCTTCCGAATGGGGCTGGCAAATTGATCCGGAAGGACTTCGCTATTACCTAAATGAAACATATAATCGTTATAAAGTGCCTTTGATGGTAGTGGAAAATGGTTTAGGCGCTAATGACAAGCTTGAAAACGATACCGTTCATGATAGCTATCGTATTGATTACTTAAGACAGCATATTCAGGCAATGGCAAAAGCGGTGGAAGATGGTGTAGATATTCTTGCCTATACAATGTGGGGATGCATTGATATTGTTTCTGCATCTACTGGAGAAATGAAAAAACGTTATGGTTTTATTTATGTCGATATGGATGATCGTGGTAAAGGTACTTTGAAAAGATATAAAAAGGATAGTTTTTATTGGTTCAAAAAAGTTATCCAAAGCAATGGAGAAGATTTAAGCGATTAAAAAATAACTTTAAATTTAAATGAATTCTTAATATAATTACTTATGTCAAGATATATAAGATATGAAAAGTGAGGAATCAATATGTTTTTCAGAAAGAAAAGGGAAGAAAAAGAGAGTAAAGAAATCGTTTCACCATTGAACGGTAAATTGTTTCCAATCGAAACGGTGCAAGATGATGTTTTTGCACAGCAGATGATGGGGCAAACAATCGCTTTAGAACCATTAAAAGGAAAAGATACACTGTTATCTCCAGCTGATGGTGTTTTAGAAGTGATGTATCCAACAGGACATGCATATGCCGTGAAGATGAAAAATGGTATGGGATTATTGATACATATCGGTATTGATACGGTTGAATTAAATGGTGAAGGATTCACAGTATTAGCGAAACAAGGGGAGAAAATAAAAATGGGTCAACCAATTGTTGATGTTGATTTCGACACTTTGAAGGCAAAAGGTTTTGATGTAAGTGTTATGCTGATTGTTACACAGAACCCAGGTGGTGAACCCATTGCGTTTAAACAAAACATGACTGTGAATGCTATGGAAAGTTTAGTACTGTAAATTATAAAATGATGAAGAGTGTGTAATCTTATCCATTAGGTGGTTACATACTCTTTTTCTATTTCATCATTGAAAAAACGCTATCTTTGCTATATCCTGCATAGGATTAAATTTGATTCGAGAAAAACAGATTCGTGTTGCCAATACACTTCTTCCTATATGATAGCGATAATATTTGGCTTCTTTTAAAGCATCACACTAAAAATTCCGGTCTAAAGATAGCTGCATCTTTACGATTGGCTATATGTGTACGATGCGCCTGATATACCTTTATACGGCATCGCTGCATATATTCAGGGAAACTTTCCCAGTTTTCTAAAGCTGCATTTTTTGATAGTTTTTCTTCTAGCATATGTGCCTGGATGATACAGCTATAATATAGCTGGGCATCAGGTTCTTTTTCTTTTGAAATGCTAATTAACAGATTAGTGACATCTTCATATCGACGCCAAAGTGCTTTGGTTGCCTGTAAACGAGTGTAAGGGAAGATAATACAAATAGCAATATAGGCAAGTATTGCACCGGCAAGTATATAACCTAATCGAATTATAAACATATCGAAGTTTGCCTCAAAACCAAAGGCGGACATAAATACAGCACCGCCAAGTGCACCGATTGTAGAACAGGTGAAGGTTGCGGCATAGTCATGAAAATAGAAAGAAGCGTAACCGGATAACATCATCGCAGCCATGCGGCTGATTGGTGAAGCAAACAAACTGTATATGAGAACGGAGGCAAGACCGCCTAGCAAGGTTGCCAAGATACGCTTCTTCATTTTGACAGGTACATCATCAGCATAAGGAAGAGAAACAGAAGCCAGTGTAAATAGAAGCCATTTCCCATGTGGTAATGAAAACCATAGTACAAACAGCGTTGCCAAAGATAATACAAGAGCAATACGCAAAGCATAAACAAAACGCACAGAACTAAAATTGCAGGCAGTGATTAGCCTGTTTTTTAAGGAAAGCGAGGATCTTTGCCAATGCTTTTGACTGCCTGGATCACTCATATGCAATAAGCGATCACGAATATATAATAGAATGTGATAAAACAGGTGATTCTTTTTGTCATCATCAAAATCACAAACATCCAGCTTTGGTAGTTCAGTGATACTTCCTTGAATATAGGAATCAAACAAAGAAAGCTGTTTATCAATCTGTTGTAAGAAAAGTCGCTCATGATCATGTAAAGGTGTATCTAGTTCCTGTATCAATACATTCAAATGCTCTAAGCCACGGCCTGCATCAATCAAAGAAAAACTTGCATCCGATACGCAAAGTACCTTTTTACGGCGATCATAAATAATCTTACTTAAAGCATGGAGCTTATGATGCATATGATTCAAGTTGTCATTGGGCATATCATCTGATAAAGTGAGCTGTATTTGTTCCTTGATATGATGGATCATATCGCAAAGAATATCTTGCGCATTGTTTTTTATTTTTTTCCTTCCCATGATCCATTGATAGGCGATGATGGAAAACGCGCCGGCGACCATGGCTAAGATTCTGCGTGGTAATAATGTTGGAGGAACCGGCGATATAAAAATTAAAAATAAATAGGATAAAATATAAGGGAAATATAGTTGATTGGCATATTCATAGGTAAATGCGTATAGGATAATAAATAGCGTGATGAGATTGATGAGTAAGGATATTATCGGTGGTAATATGTTTACAAGACAGGCAGCGATACTCATCCAAATGAGCACAAACGTCTGAATAAAGAAATGGCGCAATATGGTGCCGGTAAGATCTCTTACCATAGAAGCCGACATCAAAATCGTAAAGATAACTGCCACAATATTGTTTTCTGCACCAAACAACATAGGAAATATATTCACATAGGCAATGATAAACAGGAAGCTGAGAGTACTGAATCGAATCTTCTTTTTCCAGTCATCGCTTAGTTGAAAATGTAATTTTTTCATGTTTCTTCCTTTCCAGCATATTCACAAAGCTACTTGTTTCTTATGCTTAACTAAGATATAATGAAATTATATTGAATAGTAATAAAAGTATTACTATATGTAAGAATATCACGATGATAAATGTTTGTCAATGAAGTAAAAATCATGAAATGAGGTAAGCATATGGAAGATAATAAGCAGTTAGATGCCTGTGTTGATGAAATCTATACACTGATGCCTAAATGGCATACCAAAATAGAGCGACCATTTAAGGATATGTTACAAAAGATGAGTTTGGAAACGTATGTTTGTTTGCTTACCTTACAGGAAAAGCAGATGATGACGATGAGTGAGCTCGCTAGAGAATTGCATATGCCCAAACAAAATGTCACGAAATTGATCGTAAAATTAGCACAGTATGATTATGTGAAACGGATATTTAATGAGCATGATAAACGTTCGGTATATATATCTTTAAGTGATAAAGCGTTAGAGCATTTAAAAACATTTCGCAAGCAGAATACATATATCAATGAGATGTTGGAAAAACAGTTAGAAAAAGAAGATATCATGCGTCTACAAACTGCTTTACATACGATAGATGAGATATTTGCGAAGATGGAGAATAAGTAGGATGGTGAGCAAGTACCATGCATATAGCATACAGCGCTAAACAGCAATTAAATATAGGATTTTGAGCATTATATCGGTAGTATAAAACGCATATAAAAAGCAAATATCCTATGAATAGTTGTAAAAAAAGTTGTGAGAATGGCCAGTTATTGTAACATATACATGGTCATTTTTTATTTTGACTTAGCTTGCTTTTTGTTGATATGGTATTAATAATACCAGTATGTTACTATAAGACATATAGATTAATTAGCAATTATAAGAGGAGATAAGCAAGGGTAAGCATAGTGTATTGAGTAATATGTATGACATTTCTCACTTTGTGTCGTGTTTATTACGCTACGTATATGATACTCTTTTTGCAGAAAGGAGAAAAAGGTTTTTATGAACCAACAAAAAATAGGAGAATTTCTAAAGGAACTCCGAAAGCAAAAAGGACTTACACAAGAACAATTCGCAGAAATAGTAAATGTGTCAAACAGAACAGTATCTCGTTGGGAAAATGGTAATAATTTACCAGATTTGGATATTCTGATTGAAATATCTGATTATTATGAAATTGACCTTCGAGAACTGCTTAATGGAGAAAAGAAAGGTGAGAAAATGTATAAGGAAGTAGAAGAAACAGTATTAAAAGCAGTAGCGTATACAAATAATAAAACGGAGCGTTATACAAGGGGTATTCGCTGGTTGTTGTTAGCAGGAGTAGTGTTTTGGTTTACAGCTCAATTAATACAACATACAGAACTTGCCCAGATTACAATTATTAGCAATTTTTCTGAGTTTGCCAAGGGTGCAGCATGTGGTCTATTAATTTGTGTGATTATTGTAACTAGCAGATACGGGAAAAGACTTCGCGACTTTAAAAAACGTTTATTGAAAAGACAGTGAAAGTTTCGCATTTGATAAGCTAACTTTTAGCAAATGTCATATCCTATTGTATAGGTACAAACATGTAAAATATCCATTTTGGTGTTATAAAACATAGAAAAAAATTAGAATATGATGATTTTGGAAAAACTAATGACATGAAAGAGGGATTTGGTTATAATGGAGAAGAACCGGATGTACTTAGCTCAGTATATTTAAGAGCAAACTTTTACATTCAGAACTTGATTAAATCAAACAAATTGATAGAGTTTGAGGTATAAAAGAGAGAGAGTTAGAATAAATACTTATATACTAGTAATAATTCATATTGATTAATTAATAAAACAGGACAATCAATGGAAGTCTTTAGTATAACTTTCCGGATACAAGTCTTTGAAGTTAGTGCTGCTGTGGTTTACTGCACGATCATGGTCTCTAACGTCACGAGAAGCCGGAAGCATGTGCTGTTGTCGTTGATGTAGCAGCAGGTAGTATTTATTTACGAATATAGAGATTCTTTGTAAGAATTATATAATAATGAAAAAAATGAAATGGTAGCGAATACTTGGTTCACAATGTAATTGTAATAATTTTTGACGGAACCACTTCACAAGTAGGAATATAAATTGTGTATGAGAAAGGAGACAATATGAATGTCTTTTTAGTAGAACATGATCATGCAGGGGATAAAAAAAATATAGGGCTATTTAGTAATTTTTCAAAAGTTCAATATGCAATAGATAAATTGAGTAATGTTGAAGGATTTGAGGATTATACAGAAGGCTTTAATACTATAAAATTAAAGGTCGATTATTATTATGATTTCAATGAAATAATAAAGCGTGAATCATTTGGGAGTGATAAATCTTTTGAAGAAGATAGACTTATTAATAAATGCAAAGACTTAATATTACTGCAACATTGTTATGATTTGGATAAAGATGAAAATACAATGATTTTAGGAGTATTTACAACTGAGAGTGAGGTAGCCAAAGCAATAGAGCATTATCAGAATACTTACCTATATTTTTCACTAACAAAAGATTGCTTTTATCCTCAAAAAATATCATTAGATAAAATTAATTGGTGTGAAGGATTTTATACTGAATACAATAGTTTAACAAATCGACATTTATTACCTAAATGGTTTGTATCCTATGATATTGATGAAGATAAAATTTTTGAATTATGTAAAAGCAAATATAAAGTAGATTATGTTAATACCAATCTTGGTAGTGAATTTTATTTTATAAATAAATTCATAAAAGAGAGAGGTGATTGATATGAAAGTTTATTTACTAAGGTATAATGTATTTTCTGTAGATGACTATTTTACTTTACTTATCGGTGCCTTTGATTCCAAAGACAGATTAAATGAAGTGATAGAAAATTATGATAAGAATAACTGGTTTGATCGTGAGGATGCAATACAAGAAGAATATGAGTTAGAAGATGAAAATTCAATTGAAGGGGTCTATATTATTTATTTTAAACCTAAAAAAGAATCGATTATAAGAGTAATTGAGGTTTTAGGAGATGAAAATGAAATTTCAAATAAACTATCTTGTCTTAAAAAAGATATTTCACTTAATTTAGTTGATGCAGAAATTTTTACGGGGTATTATCCAATCAATATATCTTTTTGGGATGGCGGCTTTTACCTTCTATAGAGATTCACAAGTCAAATGGATAAGTATCAAATATAGGTATAAATAATGGAGGGAACTATGACATTCAATAAAATTTTAGATACTGAATTAGATTACATGAGCTTCAATATGGATAAGAATATAATGATTGAATTCACTGATGGCCATTATTATACCTATTTGAAATTGCATGATTTTATGGATATTGAAGTATTTGATGAAAAATTCTTTGATGCAAATAAGTATGGTTTAAAACCAAATCCCAATATTTATGGTATCTATGAAATGAAAACTGAAATACCAAAAATAACATTATTAATTGTTAGCATTAATGATATTCTTATAGTTAAGACTAATAACTATGAAATTATTCATAAAGATGAAAGAAAAGAATTTGATATTAATAGCCGTTATATTAAATCTATAAAAACAAATATATCAAATTTTGAAATTAGTAAGATTAGATTATGCAATAGTGTGAAACTAGATGTAGCATTTGAAGTTTGTTTGAATATACAAAATCAGAAATTTTCGTATATGTCAAAAAATTATGTTGAAGCATTCAAAATCGTTAAACATTCAGGAAAAATTGAAAATAATAGTTTTTTAAATAATCTTGATAAGGTATTTCCAGTAAAAGATTCTATAAATAAAGGATATCATCATATGGAATTACATGATCATCGTATATCTTTGGAACTATTGTTTACTGGAGTGAATTTTGATGTGCAATTGTTTGAAGAGGATTGTTGAACTCATATTCATTAACTTAAATATAACCGTTATAATAAAGCGCATTACTTATAGTAGCGGTACTAGAAATTTGTAGTAGTTAAAAAAACATAAAGGGCAAGCCAAGTCGTGGGTAAGTCCTAGGAGGTGAAAATAAGATGATGATGGAAAAAGTGGAAACACAAAAAGATATTGATCGCTTAATGCAAGAATTGAACTATTTTCATGATTATGTTGTATTGCATATTGAATATACAAGTGGAACAGCAATTTTATCTGATGGTATGTATCCTCTTGCTAGTGAAAGAAATATAATAGTAAAGTTAGGCACTTACGTAAATGGAATTGGAAAATTGATAGAGTTGCATTTTAAAAAAGTAAGTAGAATGGATTTAATTCCTATAGATGAAAGATATGATAGTTTAATCGTAAGAGCTAGTCTAAATTTAAACGATGGTAATATCGTTTTTTCAGATAGTGATAATACTGAAAATAGTCAGACCTTAATGATTATATCTAAAGAACTTGAAATACATTTTTGTTCATAAATTAGATCTTGAAAGTAGCACACAAGTTAAACAGTATGGGAAAGCTTATGTGCTTTTTATAAATTATATAGTACATATGGTTTATAGTCTTCAAGTATTACATACTTATCAATACTCGTGGTACCGAATTATACGGAAGGGTTTGCAAAATGCTCTAAATAAATGATGAATAAGGAGTGATATGATGGTTCAAAGAGGTGTTTCATATTATGAAATATGGAAAATTGTTGAAAAGTATTTTCCTCTTTATGTTGAAAATAATGTTATGGAAGGATATGATGATAGAACGATTTTATCTAGAACAAATCCATATGAATTTATGAATCTAAATCATTTTCTTAGACCTATCATATATGATTTAGAGAGAAAAGGAACATACCGTTATGAAGATCTTGAGTTAAAAATGATATCAATGATGCAGGAACTTAAAAACTTTAGAAATTGGAGAACAGAATCCATTATCAAATATTTTCATAATAGTTTGCTAACAAGAACTAGGGTAGAAATAGAGTTTATCCAAAAATATGTAAAGAATATGCATATAATGTATTCTGAAAATGTTTTCCAAATGAATGATTACCAAATATATAGGTATATAGATACTCCACCAATTGATTATTGTGATCTTAATATGTTTTTTCTTGATTATTTTCCTGAATTATTATCTGAGTATCATCAATTAGTGTTAAAATATCATGGTGATGATACAGATTCGTGTTATGTTTATTCAAAACTTATGCTCTATCTTTTATCAAAAAATATAAATGATAGACTGGTACAGTCAAAGATTTTAAAATTTTTTCATAAGGTGATTGAATTGCCAGATATGGATGAGGGTATTTCACCTAGAGGAGTTATAATGGGAAATGGAACTGGCGTTATTTCTCAGCTTGAAATGCATAATTTTAACTTTGACATTAGGATGCTATAGAAAGCTTTGTTCAATATTTAACCTGGATCAGATTATCTTAAATCATTGAGATTATAAAGTAGTAGTGGTAAGAATGGGAAGTGGTCTTTATGGAACATTTGAAGCAAAGCATAAACAACCAATTACTTGAAGATGATTGGAGATTGCAAGGACAAGAATCATATCTGAACGGTAAAACATTGTATTGGCGTAATTATTCAGAAAAAAGTCAATTAAATGATCATGACCATTGTGATTTTTGTACCGATGAGATAAGTGATTTACCGGATACGTGGCATGCAGGTTATAGTCTGCTTGATGAACCGCATGCGACGATATGTCAAAAATGTTATGAAGATTTCAAAAAAATTTTTCATTGGAAAGCAATGTCAAGAGATCATTTTATTCATGTAATTAAGCCTAAAATTATACAAAGGATGAAAGTAAACGATCTATTTAATCATTACTTAGAATGTGGTATGCAGCCTTTGATAACAATGAAATGGAATGGTGATTTACTTATTGAATTTGGAGTCGGGGAGAAAGCAATCGTTCTTGATACAGGGCTGAATATAAAGAAGTTTGGTGATGTTATCGATGAAGAAAATTAATTTATAGAAACTATCACTATTTAATATAGGGTGTGGTTTTGGAGTATCTGAAACGTGGATAACACAGGTACATGAAAGGCGGATATATATGAAAAAGCGTATTCTAATTTCGATTTGTGCATTTATTTTATGTTTTACTGGAGGTTGCGCTAATGATAACTCTGAGGGAAATAAAAATGAATTGGGAAATTATATTACTTTTCAAAAAGTTAGCACAGCTAAAAATATTGAAATAATGAAAGATGTTACCATAAATATTACAGCAACTGAACATGGGGGACATCTCAGAATAGAAAATGGTAAAAATCTTTTCCCTAGTAACGATGGCGAATTATTAGGTGTAATTGCGAAAGTGAACAATCAAAGTAATTCCAGTATTAATATAAAAAATTTTTTGAATTGTAAAGAGGGCTCTGTTTTTATGGTGGATGAGAACTATTATCCAGTATCAAATTATCATGTTGAAGGAAATGCTAAAGATGGTATTATACAACCAAATGAAGAAAAGACAGTATATATTTATACAGAGGTTCCTTTTAATACTGTTACTGATCAAAGCCTGCTTGAAGTGTATTTAACATATGGAAAAGAAACAAAACCATTCTGTGCGATTAATGAAGAGGATTTGAATGGAAATACTACCCAAAATGGTTTTCACTTTCAATTGCAATGGTCTACTTTAGCAGATGATATGTGGTAGTTTTACATAATCGTGAGTATAATAAAAATTTGTTTACATATTTGTTTTATGGATGACTATGGACATATTGATAATAAAACACCATCCTTTACATATCACAGCATAAAAATAGGAAGGTACACGATGTAAGTTCAGACGTTTATCTTACTTATGTAACTATCAAAAAGGTTAATAAGAGGATGGATGAATTCATATCTTTATAAACAAAACAATGAAGTGATGATATGTCAGAAAGGGGCTTAGCAAAATGAAGAATATAGATAAATACAGAGGCTGCCTTGTCGGTGGTGCATCCGGAGATGCGTTAGGCTATGCTGTCGAGTTCTATCAGGAAGATTTTATATTTAAAAAATACGGTGAAAACGGTATTACAGAATATGATCTTATAAATGGTATTGCTCATATTTCTGATGACACACAAATGACACTTTTTACCGCTAATGGTTTATTACTTGGGACAACAAGAGGTATGACTCGTGGAATCATGCAAGCTTATCCGAGTTATATTGCTTCCTGTTATAAGGATTGGCTTAAAACACAGTTGGAATTAAAAGAACATTTATCCTATTCGTGGCTTGTTAATGTGCCGGAATTATTTAATCGCCGTGCTCCTGGAAACACTTGTATATCAGCGATTGAAAATGGAGCAAATGGAACAATAGATGAACCAATAAATCAGAGTAAGGGTAGTGGAGGAATTATGCGTGTTGCTCCTATTGGGCTATATTTTGATGGAAAGAAGTATACAAGTGATGAGATTGCTATGATTGGGGCAGAAACAGCAGCTTTAACGCATGGACACGAACTTGGCTATATTCCTGCAGCTGCTTTGGTGCACATCCTTCACTTGATTTCTCATAATGAGGACATTTCTCTGCTGGAAGCAGTGATAGATACAAAGAAGGCTCTGTTGCGTTTATTTGCCGACAAGACACATCTGAAAGATCTAATTTTGTTGATAGATAGAGCAGTTGCATTGGCAAATAAGAATTTAGATGATTTAGAAGCTATAAGAGAACTTGGACAGGGTTGGGTAGCTGAGGAAACACTTGCAATTGCGATTTATTGTTCGCTAAAATATTCTGATGATTTTGATAAAGCGATAATTGCATCGGTCAACCACAGCGGTGACAGTGACTCAACCGGTTCAGTAACTGGTAATATCATGGGTGCTTATCTTGGTTACAAAAGCATTCCTCAGAAGTATATAAGAAATCTTGAACTTGTAAATGTGATAATGGAAATTGCAGATGATCTTTATAATGATTGTAAGATAACAGAATATGGTTCTTATCACGATGAAATATGGGAACAGAAGTATATTAAAAAAACTTATGTGCCGAGTAAAACAAGCTCTGAGGAATAACAAATTCCGTCTTGCTGGACGAAAAACAAGCGTGAGATAAAAACAAATTTTGTCTTGTTGGACGAGAAACAAGCATGAGATGAAAACAAATTTCGTTGTATTAACAAAACTTTCAGCAATGGAAAGATAAGGTCAAGAAACGGCAAATTAAAACGTCTATATTATTATTGGAACGTGATGAACTTCTATTTATAAACTGTAAGAATATCAAAATGGAGTATAAGCTGAAGCTTAGAAGGTATATGAAGCAATGTAAAGCTTTATGTTGATAACGAAAAAGTAAATGGATACAGGCAAAAAAAACCGTTAGTAGAAAAACGGCTTTTGGTTTAAAATTAATCTCAAAAATTAAGTAATAAGCAAGTTGCTTTACAATACTATCGTTTTCATCACAAAATTTGTAAATGCTAGGATGCATATGAATTTCATAACAGTTTAGAAAAGTGAAGGAACATCTCGCCTATTAATAAAGGAAAAAACATAAAAGCATAAAAGACGATGATCAATCAATAGCTTTACAGCTAAAGAAAAATTATCATTTAGAAACAATTTTATGATTGGAAAACCATAATCTATATAATATTCTCAAGTGCCGTTTTTAAGGTTTCGACAGCTTCATCAAAACTTCTCACAAAATAGCCATGCTTCAAAATTGCCCCAAGAACATAATGATTCATGCCGTAAGTAGGGATATCATAGCGATTCGCTGACTGCAAACGTATATCACTGTTAATCCCAATGATGATTTTTGTATGTGATTTTATGGCAATTCCTAATTCTACCATAACACCAGCATCTTCATTTGTTAGATCTGCAATAAAGATATCACAGTCTTCGACAGCTTTTGTGTCACCATCATAAATTTCTTCAGGTGTTGGAAGCGACTGCTTATTCTCATTAAATGGTTGGTCAATCGGATTAAAGATATCCAACTGTGGAAATGTTGCTCTTAAGATTTCCCCTTCTTTTTTACGCTGTGCGACTTCTGCCTCATTAAACAAGGAACCGGCAACATAAACTTTTAACATATATATATTCTCCTTTACATCTATTAGGATTATACAGGCAGGTAAGAGAATTTTCAACTATTGGGTTTAGATAACAACGGAAGAATTTATACAAAGGGGTTTTATTAAACGATTTTCCATAACAAGTTCACAGAGCGGCAATTTTTTTATAATTTCTCCTCAATGTTCTTCCATATTTATTTATAATCTCCCGCATTCCTTTCTGTACGCTTTTAAATTACAAAAAATTCAGAAATTCTACTATGTTCAAGCGAAAGATAACTTGCTATAATAATGAAGAATTTAGAAAAGGGATGAATGAATTGAGAAGAAGTTATGAAATTGATATGTGTCATGGCCCACTCTTCTCACGACTGATTGTTTTCGCAATACCACTAATTTTATCAGGTATTTTACAACTGCTCTTTAATGCAGCCGATATTATCGTCGTGGGAAGATTTACCGGAAGCCATGCTTTAGCAGCGGTTGGTTCTACCAGTTCGCTGATTAACCTGTTAGTCAACCTGTTTATTGGTGTTTCCGTTGGAGCGAATGTTTTACTAGGCCGCTATTATGGCGCGCAAGATTATAAGAATGCATCAGAAACGGTCCATACAGCAATGGTAACGGCTATTGTGGGTGGTGTGATTATGATCATAGCAGGAGTTTTATTAGCACGACCTCTGCTGGAAATGATGGGAACGCCACAAGATGTCTTATCGCTTTCTGTGCTATACATGCGTATTTACTTTATCGGTATGCCGGCGTTTATGGTATATAATTTCGGAGCTGCTTTATTACGAGCTTTAGGGGATACCAAACGTCCGCTTTATTTCTTAACAGTTGCTGGTGTTGTTAATGTTATTTTTAATTTGTTTTTTGTCATTGTTTTACATATGGGAGTTGCCGGTGTTGCGCTTGCGACAATTATTGCACAGGCAATATCTGCTGGTTTAATATTACTAAGCTTAGAAAAATCAGAAGGTGTTTTGCATTTACGGCTAAAGGAATTATCTTTCCATAAAGATAAGCTGTTTGGTATGTTACGGGTAGGACTTCCTGCCGGCTTACAGGGGGTTATCTTTAATATCTCCAATGTGCTGATACAATCTTCCATTAACTCATTTGGCTCTGTGGTTATGGCAGGAAACACTGCTGCCAGCAATATCGAAGGCTTTGTGTATACTTCCATGAATGCCGTATATCAGACATCACTTAGCTTTACCAGTCAGAATTATGGGGCTAAGCAATACCACCGTATTGATAAGATTCTGTTGCAATGTTTAGGCATTGTTACCTTTGTCGGTTTGTTTATGGGAATAGGAGCATTTTTACTGGGACATCCATTATTAAGTATCTATTCTTCCAGTGAAGAAGTCATACAATATGGAATAGCACGATTGAGCGTGGTAAGTGCCAGTTATTTCTTATGTGGTATTATGGATGTTTTTGTGGGAAGTTTACGAGGAATAGGATATTCAATCATGCCGATGTTGGTATCGTTAGCTGGGGCTTGTCTATTCCGAATCATTTGGATCTTTACCATCTTTCAGGTAGAGCATACGCAGTTTTCTTTATATGTGTCCTATCCTATTTCTTGGATGCTTACCATCAGTGCACATTTTATTTGCTACCTGCTAGTGCGTAAAAAAGCTTTTGCGAAATAAGGATGAAATAGATTCTATAGAAGTAAGAAGGAAGAATACGACAGCTGTTGTTGATGCAGGTGGCACGTATTCTTTTTTCGTATTCATAGGGAAGGTTGTCTTACTTACACAATTTCTCTTCGCTGTAGCCGAAGAATACTACACATAGTGCAGTTCCGATAATGTTTAAAGCTTTTCTCATAATGGTTTTCCTCCTAATGTATCTTACACCTAAAGTTTATCTCATTATTTCGTAACTGTCGTTGGATTCAGCTTACGAATGACTTACACTTTTGTTAGATTCCCTTTTCTTTTCATTGCGTATTCCTGTATAATGAGAAAAGAAAGAAAAAGGTGAAATTATGCAATTTAAAGAATTCGCATTACATACAGATATCTTAAAAGCATTAGAAAAACTACATTATGAACAAGTATTACCGATACAGGAACAGGTGATACCGGAAATCTTAAAAGGAAGAGATGTCATTGTCCGTTCACGAACAGGTAGTGGAAAGACAGCTTCCTTTGCCATTCCTATCGTGCAAGAGCTGATATGGGAGGAAAGGGAACCGCAGGCAATTATCCTGACGCCAACAAGAGAATTGGCGCTGCAGATCAAAGAGGACTTTGATAATATTGGTGCTTATCGTCGTATCAAAACGGTTGCCATCTTTGGGAAACAACCTTATAAGTTTCAAATACAGGATTTGAAACAGCGTGCACATGTAGTGGTGGGAACACCGGGTAGAATATTGGATCATTTAGAAAGAGAAACTTTGAAAACTGGTCATATACGCTATGTCATAATTGATGAAGCGGATGAAATGTTGAATATGGGTTTTATAGAAAGTGTTCAAAGCATATTTAACTATTTCCCAGGGAATAAAATAACTTGTCTATTTTCCGCAACGATGCCGCAACCGATACAAGAATTGGCGGAAGGGTTTATGAAAGAGCCAAAGCTGATCACGTTAGCGGAAGAAACCACAGTAAACGCGGCAATCACACACTATGCATATGAAGTGAAAGAGAAACAGAAGTTGTCATTTCTTAAACAACTGTTATGCAAGGAACAACCAGCATCTTGTATCATTTTTGCTCGAACGCAAGAGGGTGTTAAGACCATTTGTGATGAACTCTATGCATTGGATATGTGTGTGGATAAGCTTCATGGCGGTATGTTGCAGGAGGATCGTATAGAAAATATTCGTGATTTTAAAAGAGGAAAGATTCGCATTCTTGTCGCAACGGATGTAGCGGCCAGAGGTATTGATGTACAGGATATTTCCCATATTATCAATTATGATATGCCGAATCAAAAAGAGACCTATTTACATCGTATTGGCAGAACGGGCCGACAGCGTGCAAGTGGAAAAGCAATCACTTTGATCAATGAATATGATGGAGAGCGCAAAGCAGAACTTGAAGATTATTTGGGATACCCTTTAGAAATACGCGAACGAGGTGAAATCAGTAATCAAGATGTTACGAAAGAAACTATCGAGCCTTTGACAAAACCATTTGCCTTACGAGAAGATAAGGGAAAAGAAGTGCATAAAGATACTATGAAGTTGTATTTGAATGGTGGTAAGACAAAAAAGATTCGTGCAGGAGACATCGTTGGGGCAATTTGTGAGATTCAGGGGGTAAGTGCTGAGGATATTGGAGTGATTCAGATTCAAGATAATCAATCTTATGTGGATATTTTAAATGGTAAAGGTAAGCAGGTGTTAAAAACTTTACAGCAAAGTACGATTAAAGGTAAGAAATTGAAAGTACAAAAAGCAAAGGAACAAGGAGAGTAACTATATATTTTTAAAATTATAACGGTAACCAAAGTTTGTCGTTTGTTTACCATAAACGATAAAGACTCTGATGAGTTAACAAATCAGAGTTTTTTTCATATATACACATAGAAGCTAAGAAATATGCATATACTGCTATAGAGGTGTATGCATTTTGCGAAAAGAAACATTGGAACGAGAATTTGCCTATCATGAAACAAATGGTAAAAAACCATATTTCGAAGGTTGGTATTATAAAATTCAGACATCTGAAGTCAGCGTAGGTGTCATTGTCGGCATTCATTATGAGAAGGGAATACGAAATGGCTTTATTCAAGTTTTAGATACGTATCGCAATATCTCCGATTATCTAGTATTTCCTGATGAAGACATCCATATTGAAGAGCATAAAATAAAGTTTAAAGAAAATGAATTTACTCGCCATTATCTTCACTTTCATGATGAAGAGAAACAACTGCACATGGATGTTCAATTCCACCAACAGCATCATCTGCATGACAATATCTACATGCCAACCATCATGGGACCATTTTCTTATATGGAGATGGAATGCACGCATGCGATCATCAGTCTACATCATCGCTGTGACGGAAAGCTTATAATTCAGGGAAAAGCGTTCGATGCTAAGGGCATTGGCTATATAGAAAAGGATAGGGGAACATCCTTTCCGAAACGTTATCTTTGGTATCAATCAAATGCCTGTAGGAAAAAGGAAAGTTGTTTTTTTCTATCCATTGCGGATATTCCTATAAAACAGCTAGAATTCCAAGGAATCATTTGTGTCTTGATGTTGCAAGGAAAACAGAAGCGTTTTGCGACCTACTTGGGTGCCAGAGTTACCCATATGGAAATGATGCGTAAAAAAGAAGGTGTTCATGTCTTTCTTCATATGAAACAAGGTTCTTATGAATTGGATATTCATTTGTTGTATCGTGATGTTTGTTCCTTGAAAGCGCCTGTAAGCGGAGTCATGTGTAAGACGGTAAAAGAGAGCTTAAATAGTATTGCGAAAGTGATTGTTTATCATCATCATAAAATTATTGAAAAACAGATATTTCAAAAAGGTGGATGTGAGATTAGCGGATATTATGGCTAAAACATCTGCTTTTTTTGTGGATGATTTACGATTTATTCAGTATGAGTTGACATTCCTTGCAAAGTGACGTATCCTTTTCGCAAGGAGAAATTTTTATGACAAGTTGTATACAAACAAACCACTTATATTTTGCTTATGATGAAAAGGATACCCTACAGGATATCAATATTACAATGGAAGAAAAAAACGGATGTATTTTATTAGCAGGAACAAACGGTAGTGGAAAAAGTACATTATTAAATGTTCTCTGTGGCTTTTTGATTCCATATCGTGGAACGTTGGAAAGAACTATGCCGATTGCTTATTTGCCTTTCGAAAGCCCACTTTTCCCACAACTTACCGTAAAGGAAAATTTGCGTTATTTTTACCGCTGTTATAACGGTGAGGATATTTCATTCAAGATGGATGCGGTAATGGAAGTGTTAAATGCCCTGCATATTGATTATTTAGAACAGCGTTTAATGAAATGCAGCTCAGGGCAAAAACAAAAAGTAGCGATTGCGATTATCTTATTAAGCAAAGCACCGATCATTTTTATGGATGAACCCTTTGTTGCTATAGATGCGCAAAGTAGTGCGGCAGCTATCGACTTAATCAAGCAACAAAGTAAAGAACGCCTTTTTGTTATAACATCACATACCTTAGAGGCGACACGCTCTCTTATTACACGTTTAATTCACTTAGTGGATGGACAAATACAAGTAGATACCAAAGATCAAAAAGAAATTACAGCGTATTATCAGCGCACGTTGGAGAATTACTTATGATGATGTTGGAATTAGTAAGGTTATTACGTACATCAAAATGGAAATATCTAATCTTCATCATCATTGTAAGCATTGCTTATAAACAGCTTATTTATACCGAAACCGGCACATCCATGGGAATCGCACAGCTGATACCGATTATGCCTTCTTTATTGCCACAAACCGCCATGCGTTTGTCTATTGCCATATTGCCGTCATTTCTCTGTATTTATTTGCTATATGATATTGCTTATCAAGAAGAAACGATTAGTACATGGGAAAGTATATTGCCTTGCAGAAAGATTGCTAGAAAACGTATCTTGCAGAAAGAGCTGATACTGCTTTTCCTGCAATGCGTATGTTTGTTTCCTTCTCTCATAATTTTTTATCTTTTAACCGGCACCCTATCTAAGACATTTTTCTTGATTCTGTTTAGTATTGCCTTCCTTTATTTTTTAGGCTTTCATATCAGCTGTTATGTTACCAGTAATGGCTTTTTGTGTATCGCAGGTGGTGTGGCAATCATAAATGTATGGAAAACTTGTATGCCTTTGTTTCTTCTTATTTGCATTTTCAATCTTGGTGAATGGTCAGCTCTTCTCGTACAATATGCTTTCGGTATAATTGGTACCTGTGTGATTGTTTATGGCATCTTGTTATTGATGGGAGAGCGGTTATTGTTAAGGAAACTACAAAGAGAAATGGTATTGAAAAAGTTGCTGAATGGTTATCATGTAACACAAGGTGAACTCTTAGCAAATCGATATCTATCCTTGTTGGATATAGGAATGCAATTTATCTTTCATAGAAGAAACACGCATACAGTACATTACTGGAGAGCTTGTGCGGCATGGGAAGTTACTTTGAAACAGCATGTATTTATTATATTTTTTATGCTATTTAGTGTTGTTTATGGCATTGTACAGAAAACTTATCTTATGTTTCTTGGTACGGTTTGTGGCATGCTGTTGTTGCTTTATTTCTACTATAAAGAAAAGCAACGTATTACCAAGATATATATTTTACCCACAACAAAAATTACATATGAAAAATAGGATATCATTTAGTATCCTATTTTTCATTGTTATAAAGTTGTTAAAAAGATAGTTCCTGTTTAAAAAATAATAATATACGCACTCAGATGCATAGCTAAAGTTAAAATACATAGCTCTTGTGTTGCTTTTGTTTCCATGAATTTATGATGGCGTAGCAACTAGATTAATAAAATAGTGATCATTGCGAAGAGAACGCCATATATTTCTCTGGCATTATCATTTTTGCTAATATTGTTGTTTGTATAGAGTGCAAAGAGGAACAAAACAATATTCATAGCGCAGGTTAGATATAAGAAATTGTTTGTATTTAGTGATTTCAGCATATGTATATTATAGGAAATCGTATTAGAATAGAGCGTATTGCTTTCATCAATAAAGAAAGCATTCGTTACGATAACCTGATTTCCTTTCTGTTTCAGTATTTATAAATGTAAAAAGCTAGTGCTTTTATAAAGAAAGAAGGGCATTTCTGTAGGGAAATGCCTTTCTCTTTAACGAAATTTTTCCATGAATGCATCTATACGCTCAATGGCTTCTTTAATATGCTCAATGCTATAAGCATAGGATACACGAATAAAACCTTCTCCGGCATCACCAAAAGCGGTACCAGGGACACAAGCAACTTTTTGCTCATTCAATAGCTGCTCACAAAATTCATCACTCGTTAAACCGGTCGAGCGGATATCCGGGAAGATATAAAATGCTCCCTGAGGTAAATGCGTAGGCAGACCAATGCGATTAAACCCTTTTGTAATGAAATTACGGCGTGACATATAGGCCTCTTTCATTTCTTGGACATGGATATCGCCATTGCGCATCGCATCAATTGCACCATATTGTGCACCGGTAGGGGCAGACATGATGATATACTGATGGATCTTATTCATCGCCTCTGTGAAGGTTTGATTAGCTAAAACATATCCTAAACGCCAACCGGTCATCGCATATGCCTTAGAAAAACCACTGATAATGATAACCTGATCTTTGATTTCAGCAAAATTTGCTAAAGAATAGAAATTATCCTCATAAGATAATTCAGCATAGATTTCATCGCTGATGACGATTAGTTCATGTTTTTTAATAATTGGCACTAATTTCGCATAATCTTCCTTCGTCATGACACCACCGGTAGGATTACTTGGGAAATTCAGCAAGATTGCTTTCGTCTTTGGCGTAATGGCAGCCTCTAACTTTTCCGGTGTTAGTTTAAACTGTTCTTCGTGTTCCAATTTTACATGCACCGGTATGGCTCCGGTTAACTGTACACTTGGGGTATAGGCAACATAACTTGGCTCCATCAAAATGACTTCATCGCCAGGATTCACTATCGCTCGCATGGCAATGTCGATACCTTCACTTCCGCCAACGGTGATGATGACGTTATGAACGGGATCATAATCTAAATGAAAACGGCGTTTTTGATAAGCACAGATTTCTTCTCTTAATTCCAGCAGTCCCTGATTCGCTGTATAATGCGTTTTTCCACTTTCAATAGAATATATAGCAGCTTCACGAATATGCCATGGGGTATCAAAATCAGGTTCTCCAACACCCAGAGAGATGACACCTTCCATTTCACTCGCTAAATCAAAAAATTTACGGATACCGCTAGGTTTAATTTCCTGTACTTTTTTACTTAAGAAATTTTCGTATTGCATTATGGTGTTACAACCAATCTTTCTTCAGGTTTTTCTTCATCACCAAAGACAACGCCGTTAACTTTGTATTCTTTTAATACGAAAAATGTCGATGTGGATGTGACATGGTCAGTCGTCGCTAATTTTGAGCCGACAAAATTAGAAACTTCCTGCATGGTCTTGCCATAAATTATGACGATAAACTCGCTCTTTCCGCTCATCAGATACATTGTATCGACTTCCGGATAACGATAAATATTTCTGGCGATACGATCATAGCCATAATCGCGTTCCGGTGATACTTCTACCTCGATCATTGCCATGACTTTATCACGGTTTGTTTTATCCCAATTGATAATGGTATGATACCCACATATAATTTTCTTTTTCTCAAGTTCATTCATGGTATGAATGACACTGTCTTCATCTTCCAGTAAAATGTCAGCTAAATCTCTTGTGGAGTAACGGGCATTTGTTTCCAGAAGGGAAAGTAATAATTCTTGTTTCATTTCATCACCCTTTTTCTGTATAATACTTATATTTTAAACCGATAATGGTATTTAGTAAATAAAGAATATCATGAAACTGAATGTAAATGGGGAATGTTAAGAAGATTTAAGATATCCTCTTATGGTTTATTCTAGTATATGAAAAAAATTCAAAAGAATGAAATGTTTTCTTAAAAAGAAACGGAGCTGCTGACACTTCTATTATGCCGCCAGCAGCCCCGCAAATCAACGATGGCTTCGGAAAACCTTACGCCCTGGCTTCC
>NZ_CEVYEL010000037.1:0-26281 GCF_982403165.1 Longicatena sp. | reverse complement strand
GTATACAACCGTGCGTTATGGAAGACGATCAATAGTTTATACCTTCCTTTTTTATATACGATAGTATCTCTGATGTTATTCCTTTTTTGTTGGTTTATATTCCATATAAAGCACACTGCCAAAAATCATGCAGGCACCCACCAACATTGGCAGCGTCATCATTTCATGCAAAATGAGAAAGGAAAAGATGGATGCAAACAAAGCTTCCATAGATAAGATCAAGCTTGCTGTATTGGCTGTTGTATACTTTTGAGCATACGTTTGTAATAAATATGCCAATAACGTGGATATAAAAATAAGATAACCTACATTCCCTAAAGCCTCAAGTCCAAGAGTTGCTGGAGCTTTTTCAAAGGCTAAAGCACAGATTGTAGACAACACACCGGCTGTTACCATCTGCATGGCTGTCATACAGAAAGCATCCGTATGTGCACTATAACGCTCTAACGCAATGATATGTAACGCAAAAAATAATGCACAGATGATGGATAATAGATCTCCAAAACCAATCATGAACGCATCAACACGTAACGTCAACAATGCAATACCACCCACACATAATAGGCTAGCGATGATTTCTTTTTTATGTGGCCTTCTATGAAATAACAACCATAGCAAATATGGTACAAACACAACATTTGTGGCTGTCAAAAAAGCATTTTTGCTAGGTGATGAATATTTAAGCCCAAATGTCTGAAAAGCAAAGGCTAAAAATAAGAAAACACCTGTAATAATACCATGTCGTATTTCATCTTTACTCAATTGTCTTAATTTTTTCCAACAAAAACATACCGGAAAAATGGCAGCGCCAACAAAGCGAATCATCATAACATAAAATGGTGAAATCGCCGCAAGCGCACCATTTGTTGCTAAAAATCCTCCGCCCCAAATAATTGTCACAAACACAAGCATCAAATTTGCATATTGTTTTTTCATCCCATCACCTCACTGCTCATTATCATATCAACTTGCTTTCTATCATGCAAGACTAAATTACTTCCTTAGTTACTTTCTTAGTAACCTTTGTCGACTATCGTTTGCTTATCTAAAGCAGATAACACTTATCTTTTTTAAGCATATGAAAACAAGTGTAAGGTAAAAATTAAAATTAGGGATGATTTCTCTTACCATTTTCGTTATAATAGTACAGACAAAAGAAAAGAAAGAGAGTCGAAAAAGTTATGAAGTTGTTAGAAGAATATATACGCACGTATGGTGAAGTACCAAATGACGATGTTTTAAAAGTAGATGCCTTTTTAAATCATCAAATCGATACGCGTTTGATGATGCAGCTAGCTGAAGATTTTAAAGAACATTTTAAAGATCAAAAGATCACAAAAATTGTAACCATTGAAACGAGTGGTATTGCTCCTTGTGTCTTTTTAGGGTATCTATTACATGTTCCTGTTGTTTATATGAAAAAGAATCCCAGTAAGATCATGACGGATGATTGTTATCATACAAACATTCATTCCTTTACAAAGGATCGAGATTATGAAATTGTCATTAGCAAAAAATACATCAGCAGCGAGGATAACGTGCTCTTTATTGACGATTTTATGGCAAATGGAGAAGCATGCTTAGGCGCCATACGCGTATTAAAAGAAGCTCAAGCTACCATTTGCGGCATTGGCATTGTTATTGAAAAAGCATTTCAATCCGGTCGTAAGCAAGTACAAGCTTTAGGATATGATGTCTATGCGCAAGCACGTATTGCTTCTTTAAAGAATGGTACTATCGTATTTGCTGAGTAATGAGTAAATTCCTATGAAAAAAGCATTTGTTCATATTGACCAAATGCTTTTTTATATGGTTATGCATCGTCTTTAGCATGCTGTTGAAAATGCGTAATTGCTTTTACAAGCAATGGAACTAATAGCAATTGCAGTAAGATGCCCGGAATGGCGGTAATAAAGGAAACTGTCAAAAAGATTGTCAGTGTATAAGCTTTTCCCATAAAGCTTAACAAGATCAAGTTCACGATACCGTTAACAATACGTCCGGCAAGCATCGTTAAGATCAAAGCTACATACAGATGACAGTGTTTTAATAACAAACCACTTAAACAGCCATAACATGACAATTCAAATACCATAGCGATACCGGTTGGAACTAACACAGGCATTCCCGTCAAGAAAGAGCTCAGCAATGGAGTCAATACACCAATGAAAGCACCGTAAGCAGGTCCACACAAGAAGCCACAAAGTAAAACAGGTAAATGCATCGGTAGAAAAGTAGCACCGGCATTAGGACCAAAAGAATGAAAAGCCATAGGTAAGATGATACCAACTGCTAAAAACATGGCTGAAATAGTTAATTTTCGAACACTTTGATTCATATTACTTCCCTCTTATTCAAACATTGCATCATAGATCTTCCGCAATTGCCTTTTCTCTTTCTCATTCATCTTGCGTTCATGTGCATCATGACCTTCAACAGTCCCGATATTGGCCTTGATTGCCTTTCCCTTTTTTACGACTACGACAAAAGGTACATACAATTTCTTCTCGCCTTTCTTATCCGTTTTTAAAAATGCATCAACGTAAGGAAATAATGCTTTTTTCTGTGCTTCACTATACAACAATTTTTTATTTTTATCTCTGGTTTGGATATAATAAATGGTTTTCTTATGTGCTTTGGCACTCTCATCCATAATAGGTAAGGCTTCGATGCACCATGGACAATCTGGAAAACCAAAATAGAGAATAGCATCTTTTTTGTTTTGAAAGAGTTGAATTGCTTCTGCCATATCACTTTTCACAAAAACATTATCGCGATCCTGAAAACCATCATAATCACTCATATCCATTCCACCAAGGCCACAAGTGCCAGCATTTGTTTCATCATTGCAATAATTTTCAGAAGGTTCGCCTGCTTTTTCCGGTTTTGTACTAGTACAAGCCGTTAAAAGAGCACATGCCAACAGCAAGAGCAGTCGTTTTTTCATTTTATCCCAGCTTTCTTTATTTACCCGTATTGTACCGATTTTATGTGCATTTGTCCAGTAATGACCTATATAGCATATCAACCTCTATTAGAAAAGGGTGAATTAATCACCCAAAAGTTTTACTAACACAGCTTTTTGTGCATGTAAACGATTTTCTGCTTCATCGAAAATTTCATTTGCATGTTCTTCAAAAACCTTCGCTGTAATTTCTTCTTCACGATGCGCTGGCAGACAATGCAATACCATAGCATCTTTTTTCGCTTGTGCCATGACAGCATCATTAATTTGATAAACGCCCTCAAAGATTTGACGACGTTTTTCTGCCTCGCCTTCTTCTCCCATGCTCGCCCAAACATCTGTCACAACGACATCCGCATCTTTTGCGGCTGCTAGTGGGTCTTGTGTCAGCGTAAAGCGTCCAGTTGTCGCTGCTTTTGCGCAAATCTGCGTATCGGGCAAGTATTCCTTAGGACAAGCCAGAGCCACCTGCATGCCTGCTAATATACACCCATTGATATAGGAGTTTGCCATATTGTTGCCAGCACCGATATAACATAATTTTAAACCTTCTAAACTACCTTTATATTCACGTATTGTTTGTAAGTCTGCTAACACCTGACAAGGATGTACATAATCGGTTAAACCATTGATAATTGGGATATTGCCATATTCAGCAAGTTCTTCGAGATCACTTTGCTTATACGTACGAATCATGATGCCATCTACATAACGGCTTAAGACACGGGCGGTATCTTTGATAGGCTCTCCACGTCCTAACTGCATATCATTCGCATTTAGATATAAGGCCTTTCCACCTAATTGTTGCATTCCCACTTCAAAGGATACACGGGTACGGGTACTGGACTTGGTAAAGATCATACCCAAGGCTTTATTGCGTAAATATTTCGTATAAATTCCCTTTTTTACTTCTTTTTTCAAAGCATCAGCTAAATCCAAAAGTTCATATAATTCATCTTTTGATAAATCTGCCAAAGTTAATAGATGTTTCATTCTGCTTCCTCTCTTTCTTATCCCATTGTGGATAAAACTTCTCTTAGTATCGTCATGGCTTGATCAATTTCTCCTTTGGTAATCACTAAAGGAGGCAACATGCGCAGCTTATCTTTTGCGGTTAATATGAGCAGGCCTTTTTGTAAACAGGCTTTTACTACATCAATAGCTTGTACATGTTCATCTAACACCGCACCGCGCATCAACCCCAGACCATTGACTGCCTTGATATGGGGAAGACTTAATAATTGCTGTTTTAAATATTCGCCCTTATCCATAACCTCTTGTAAAAAGTCAGCATCTAGACGCTGTAAGACAACTCTTGCCCCAGCACAAGCAATGGGATTACCCCCAAAAGTTGTACCATGATCTCCCGGATGAAAGGTATCTTGCAGTTTTTCATTCATTAAAACCCCACCAATCGGAAGACCATTGCTTAATCCTTTTGCCGTTGTGACAATATCAGGCTGTATGTCATATTGTTCATATGCATATAAAGTACCACAGCGTCCCACACCGGTTTGTACTTCATCTACGATCAACAAAATATCCTGTTGTTTACATAGCTTAGCAATTGTCTGCACATATGCTTTCGCTAAAGGCAAGACACCGCCTTCTCCTTGGATTAGTTCAATCATGATCGCACAAGTATGCTTACTCAGCGCTTGTTTTAAAGCAGCTTCATCATTGGCTGGGACATGAAGGAAACCTGGTGTAAATGGATCAAAATATTGATGAAAGGCCTCTTGTCCGGTTGCCGCTAACGTAGTGATCGTACGACCATGAAAAGAGTTTACTAAGGTAATGATTTCATAACGTTCTTTTCCATAATGATCATAAGAATATTTTCGGGCTAGCTTAATGGCACCTTCATTAGCCTCTGCACCGGAATTGGCAAACATTACTTTTTTAAAGCCGGTTCGCTCACATAACATCTTGGCAACATCACCATCTGGTTGTGAATAATATAAATTGGAAACGTGTGGCAATGTATTTGCTTGTTCACTCACAGCTTTCGCCCATTCTTTATCTGCATAGCCTAACGCATTAACACCTATGCCAGCCGTCATATCTAAATAGGATTTTCCATCTGCATCCATCGCAATGCAGTGACTGCCTTTTGTCAGTACCGCATCAAAACGATGATACGTATGCGCAATGTACATTTGATCCTGCTCTTTGATATCCATCTGCATCAAACCTCCTTCCGTTGAAACATCGTACCAGCACCATCTTTTGAAAACATTTCAATCAAGATGGAATGAGGTACTCTGCCATCAATAATAACTGCTTTTGCTACCGATCCATGGAGCGCATTTGCACAGCATTCCACTTTCGGGATCATTCCTCCGCTGATGACACCACTTTGCTGTAAATAAGGAATATCATCCAAATAGATACAAGAGATCAACGATGCTTCATCATTTGGATCTTTTAACACCCCGGGAATATCACTGACAAGAATCATATTTTCTGCATGTAAGGCAGCCGCAATGCTAGCTGCTGCTGTATCTGCATTAATATTATAAGAATGTCCCTCTTTATCACAGCCAACACTGGCAACAACAGGAATATAGCCCTTATCTAAAACATCCAAGATCAAAGAGCCATCCACTTTAGAAATTGCTCCCACATATCCTAAATCTGCACCTTTTGCCTGATAAGGTACAGCTTCAATGATATGCGCATCCATCCCGCTAATACCAACTGCTCGCGCACCTTTTTGATTGATTAAGGATACTAGATCTTTGTTGGTTTTTCCTGCTAATACCATCTGTACTACTTCCATGGTTTCCTCATCGGTATAGCGTAAACCATTTACAAAATGGCTTTCTTTCCCGGTTTTATCCAGCATATAATTGATTTCAGGTCCACCACCATGTACCAAAACGACCTTAATACCGATTTCTGACAGCAACACCACATCACTCATCACATTTTGTTTAAGCGTTTCATTTTTCATCGCATTTCCGCCATATTTGATAACGACAATTTTTCCATTATATTTTTGAATATATGGCAAGGCTTGTGATAAGATCGTCGCCTTTTGTACTGCTTTGATTTCCATCGCATTCACTCCTCTTACGTACGATAATCGCCATTGATCTTGACATAGTCATAAGTCAGATCACAACCCCAGGCAGTTGCTTTTGCATCCCCTTGTTTCATATCGATAAAAATAATGATTTCATCTTCACTTAATAGTTTTACTGCCCTTTCTTCATCAAAACCACAGCCGGCACCATTCACACAGACCGGCATACTGCCATAAGCACTTTGTAAGGTGACATCAATGCAGTTAATATCAAATTGCGCATCGCAATAGCCAATCGCACATAAGATTCTGCCCCAGTTGGCATCTTTGCCAAACATGGCAGCTTTGAATAACGAACTTGTAATAACGGATTTCGCAACTTTTTTTGCTGTCATCGTATCATTTCCATGAACAACCTGACAGGTTAACAATTTGCTTGCACCTTCTCCATCCTTTGCAATATGACGAGAAATTTCCGTACAAATATCCATAAGGGCATCTTTAAATACAGCATAAGCAGCGCCTTTTTCCTGAATAACTTCATTTTCAGCCAACCCATTTGCCAGCATACACAGCATATCGTTTGTCGAAGTATCTCCATCCACGCTGACCATATTAAAGGTATCGTTTACGACTTCATGCACAACTTCATCTAACATTTCTGAAGAAATGGCCACATCACTTGTCAAAAATGCTAACATCGTTGCCATATTGGGATGAATCATGCCACTTCCCTTTGCCATGCCGCCGATATGACATTCTTTGCCATCAAGCAGAAAACTCACAGCAAATTCTTTTTTAAATGTATCCGTCGTCATGATGCCTTCACAAGCATCACTGCCTCCTTCATACGAAAGTTTTGTCACCAGCTCTTCCATATGTGTCGCAAAAGGATCTATGCTTAATGGTTCTCCAATGACACCGGTACTTGCCACAATGATATCCTCACTAGCTAACTGAAGTGCATCTGCACATAAAGCACACATCTGTGTCGCTATTTCTACCCCATTGGCATTACAGGTATTGGCATTAC
Organism: Longicatena sp.; assembly: GCF_982403165.1. NCBI lineage: Bacteria > Bacillati > Bacillota > Erysipelotrichia > Erysipelotrichales > Erysipelotrichaceae > Longicatena > Longicatena sp. The sequence continues at coordinate 19,255 of NZ_CEVYEL010000037.1, read as the reverse complement.
CGGAATTACAAATGATGGCCTGTGCCTTTCCATCTTGTAAATGTTGTTTGGTAACAGCAATCGGTGCTCCTTTTACCTTATTTAATGTATAAGTTGCCGCTGCATTGCATGGCACTTCACTGTAAATCAGTGCCAGATCCTTTTTGGTTCGATTCTTACGGATGCCACAATGGATACCGCTAGCCTGAAATCCTTTCGGCGTACAAATCCCATTCTCACATAACTTTGCCATATCGTTTCCTTCTTCCCTTCTTTGTTTAAAAAGATGCCGGTACCATGCTTAATCCCATGGTTTCTGGATAACCAAAACGGATGTTCATGTTTTGGATTGCTTGTCCTCCAGCTCCTTTTACCATATTGTCGATTGCAGATACGAGAATGATACGCTGGTTACGTTCATCCATATGCAAAGACACATCACAATAATTCGTATATTTCATATATTTTAAATCCGCTGTTTTTCCTAATGGCAATACGCGTACAAATGGCTCATTTGCATAAAACTTTACATACTGCGCATATAGCTCTTCTACATGTATTTCATCTGTAGCATCTGCATAGATTGTTGATACGATACCACGATTGATTGGCAACAAATGTGGTGTAAAGCTAATAGAAACATCTTTCCCACAAAGCTTGCCCAGCGTTTGTTCAATTTCCGGAGTATGACGATGAGCACCAATCTTATATGGTGCAAAGGATTCATTCAGACGAGGAAAATGGGTACTGTCACTTAATCCCTTTCCTGAACCTGTCGTACCTGACTTGCTGTCAATAATCAAATGCTGTTCATTGATGATATCCAATTTCATTAGCGGTGCTAACGCTAATGCGATGCTGGTAGGATAGCAGCCTGGATTTCCGATAATGGAAGCTGTTTTGATATCCTCTCTAAAAAGCTCCGGTAAGCCATATACCGCCTTTTTATGAAGCTGTGGTTCTTGATACTGCAAATGATACCATTCTTGATAGTCAGCTTCATTATCCAGACGGAAATCAGCACCTAAATCAATAAAAACTTTCTTTAGCGTATCACATTTCTTTGCCAATGGCTCACTTAACCCATGTGGCAGTGAAGCGAATACAACATCACTTTTTGCAATGACACTATCTTCCTCTTCAAATGGTAAGTCGATGATCTGATAAAAGCTTGGATATAGATCTGCAATCTTTTGCCCCAGATAGCTCTTTGAACTAATTCCTACTAATTCAACCTCTGGATGCATCCATAACAATCTTACCAGCTCAGCACCGGCATAACCGCTGGCTCCAATAACTCCTGCCCTTATTTTTTTCATGCTATCGCTCCTAACTCTTCTTTTACCTTTTGGATATGTGCCTCTACGATTTCCGGAGCCGGACCTCCTATCACCTTACGCATCTGCACACAGGTTTCTAAAGCAATTGCCTCATAGATATCTTCTTCAAATAGTTCGGAAAATTGTTGATACTCGTTTAAAGATATGGTTTCTAAAGTCTTGTCATGATCTTGGGCATAGCTCACCAATGCACCGATGATTCGATAGGCATCACGAAATGGCATACCTTTTTTGGTTAGATAATCGGCACAATCGGTTGCATTGATAAATCCCTTTGCTGCTGCTTTTCGCATATTATCTTTTAAAACTTTTGCACTTTCCAACATCGGTATCATCGTTGTTAAACAAAGATGTGCGGTATCAATTGCATCAAACAAGGCTTCCTTATCCTCTTGCATGTCCTTATTATAAGCAAGCGGCAAGCCTTTCATCATGACTAAGAGTGTTTGTAAATCGCCACAGACACGTCCACATTTTCCTCTCACCAGTTCGCTGACATCAGGATTTTTCTTTTGCGGCATGATGCTGGAACCGGTCGCAAAAGCATCATCTAATTCAATGAATTTGAATTCCCAAGAACACCAAAGGATGATTTCTTCACTCAATCGTGATAAATGCATCATGAGCATTGCCAAAGCACTTGTTATTTCAATGCAGAAATCACGATCACTGACACCATCCAAGCTGTTCAAAGAAACACTGTCGAAATCCAATTGTTCTTTCACCATTTCCCGATTGATGGGATACGTTGTAGTTGCCAAAGCGCCGCTGCCTAAAGGAAGGATTGCCGTACGTTTCTTACTTTCCTGCAAACGCTGTAAATCACGTTTCAGCATTTCAACATAGGCCATCAGATGATGCGCAAACGTAATGGGCTGCGCTCTTTGCAAATGGGTGTAGCCAGGCATGATCGTATCAAGATTTTCTTGTGCTTTATCCAAGAGAACGTTGATAAACTGTTTGATTTCCGTAAGGATCTTATCGGTTTCATCCAACGCATACATACGGGTATCAAGAGCAACCTGATCATTACGTGAACGTGCGGTATGCAGACGTTTTCCTGCATCCTGAATACGTTTGGTTAGTTCACTTTCCATAAACATATGAATATCTTCTGCTGTTTCATCAATGGCAAGCGCTCCACTTTCAATATCCTTTTGTATTTGCGTCAATCCCGTTATGATACTTAAGCTATCTTCTAAAGAAATAATTCCTTCATGTGCTAACATCATAGCGTGTGCACAACTGCCTTTGATATCTTGGGCGTACATGCGATGATCCACAGAGATACTGGAATTGAAATCGTTTAATCGTGCATCTGCCGCCTTTTTAAATCTTGCATCCCATACATTCATATGCTTTTTCTCCTATCTATTTTTTATTCCAAGTTTTCTTTTGCATTGCTGCCACCTTAATTGGCAAACCAAACAAATTGATGAAGCCGGCAGAATCATTTTGATCATAAGAATCATCTTCTCCAAAGCTGGCAATCTGTTCGGAATATAAGGTATATGGACTGGTAATACTTGCCGGTGTGATGTTGCCTTTATATAATTTCAGCTTCACTTCTCCACTGACATTTTCACTTACTTTATCCACGAATGCGCTCAATGCTTCGCGTAATGGCGTAAACCATTGACCATTGTATAAGATTTCCCCAAACTTAATCGCCACCCCTTGTTTATAATGCATTGTTTCTTTATCTAATGTAATGCTTTCTAATAATTGATGTGCTTTATACAAAATCGTTCCACCCGGGGTTTCATATACACCACGTGATTTCATACCCACCAATCGATTTTCTACCATATCGATCAAACCGATACCATTCGCACCGCCAATTTCATTTAGCTTTGTTACCATTGCTTGACCGCCTAGTTTTTCACCATTCAATGCCGTTGGAATACCTGATTCAAAAGTTAGGGTGATATAGGTTGGGGTATCCGGTGCCTGTTCAGGAGTTACTCCCATTTCTAAGATTTCATCATATTTTGGCTCATTCTGCGGATCTTCCAGATCTAAGCCTTCATGTGATAAATGCCAGAGGTTTTTATCTTTTGAATAATTGGTTTCTCTGTTTATTTTTAATGGTATTTGATGGGCTTGTGCATAATCGATTTCATCATCTCTTGATTTCAGCTCCCATGTTCTCCATGGGGCAATGATTGGCATCTCTGGGGCAAAAGCTTTAATTGCCAATTCAAAACGAACCTGATCATTGCCTTTTCCCGTACAACCATGACAGATAGCATCGGCTCCTTCTTGCTGAGCAATTTCTACCAGTTTTTTACCAATCAACGGTCTGGCAAAGGCTGTCCCTAACAAATACACATCTTCATAAACAGCATTTGCTTTTAAACATGGATAGATGTAATCCTCAACAAATTCATCCTTTAAATCCAAGATATACAGCTTGCTGGCACCTGTTTTGATGGCTTTTTCTTCCAGACCGTCAAGTTCTGTACCTTGTCCTACATCAGCAGATACCGCGATAACCTCACAGTTGTTATAGTTTTCCTTTAACCAAGGAATAATGATAGAGGTATCTAAACCTCCGGAATATGCTAATACGACTTTCTTAATATCTTCTTTTTTCATAATCTTATCCTCACTTTTCTCTTTCTTTTTCTTTCTTATTCTTTATCCTTATTCTCTATACTGCCGGCATCGTCGTTTCACTCTTTCCATAATCTTTTCACCTCTTATAGTCTTCCTATACAAAAAAATCTCTGGATTGCTCCAGAGGCGCTTACACACGGTACCACTCCGGTAATCATCGGTACATCCCCAATGATTCCTCTTTCGTAACGCCGAAATATGCGTTCTGTGATACTACCATTTCCCACAGACTCTTCCAGGTGCGTGTTCATCATAAGTTCCCTAACAGGCTTCCACCATCCCTGCTCGCTTTGCAGTTCCCTTATCATTACTTCTCCTGTTCAACGATTTATGGCTTTATTTTACGCTTGTGAAAACATCTTGTCAATCATTTTTTGAATCTTTTTACATTTTATTGTAAATTTATTTCATTATTATGACGCATTATTTACTTTTTTTCATGGCAATGGCCATTTTGACTTTTCCCCCTAAATAAAGTAAAATGAAAAAGAAGAAACCATTCTTGATTGGAGGCGTTATTATGAATTTTATCTTTATATCTCCCCACTTCCCTGAAAGTTATTGGCTGTTCTGTCAGGGACTGAAAAACAATGGTGTTAATGTACTGGCAATTGCAGATGCTCCTTATGAATCTTTATCCACCAATCTAAAGAATTCCATTAATGAATATTATAAAGTGAATTCGATGGAAAACTATGACGAAATGTTGCGTGCCGTTGCCTTTTATACGTTTAAATATGGAAAAATCGACTGGATCGAATCGAACAATGAATACTGGTTACGCCAAGATGCCCGTCTGCGTATGGACTTTAATATCGCCAATGGCCTAACTTTTTCACATATGGATGATTTCCAAAGCAAATCGCGCATGAAAACGTTCTATCAAAAAGCCCAGTTACCTACCGCACGCTATTGCATCGTATCGACTTTGGAAAACGCCTTAGAATTCATTCAAGAAGTGGGCTATCCAATCGTCATCAAGCCGGATATAGGAGTAGGCAGCAGTGATACTCGCAAGATCCGCAATCAAGAAGAACTAGAAACTTATTTCAAACATCCGCGAATGGTTAAGATGATCATGGAGGAATACATCAATGGTGAAAGTTTCTCATTTGATGGGATCACCGATAGTCATAAAAAGGTCTTGTTTATGACCAGTCATCAATATACTGACAGCATCATGGATTCTGTGAATGAACAAAAAACCATAGGCTGCTATTCTTATATGAATATCCCTGAAGATATCTTAGATGCCGGCTTACGAACTGTGAAAGCCTTTAATACACGTAGCCGTTTCTTTCATTTTGAATTCTTCCGTTTAAATGAAGATAAAGAAGGTGTCGGTAAAAAAGGTGATATCTTAGGATTAGAAGTAAATATGCGACCTCCTGGGGGCTTTTTACCAGATATGATCAATTATGCGAATGACAGTAACGTCTATCAATTATGGGCAGATATGATTGTGCATGATAAGATTGAGCATGTGCAACATCGTAAATATTCCAGTGGGTTCATCGGCCGTAGAGATAATTTGGAATATGCCCATTCAACACAGGAAATTCAGCATAAATATGGCGATAATATCCTTATGATCAAGCGGTTGCCAAAAGCTCTTGCAGAAGGTATGGGCGATGAAGTTATCGTTGCTCGCTTTCCATCAGAAGAAGAAATACGTCAATTCTTTGCCTACTGCTCTGAAATCAATATCTAAAAAAGGGCATGTCCATCATAGGATATGCCTTTTTTGCCGCTCTTAGTACCTATTGGCGATATTTATCTTCAATTCGCATTCCCCACAACATAACGACGATCACCCATGGTAAACAGCCAAGTATTGATACAATGCTTAAGGGCGAATTTTGTTTCAATACGAAAGGCAATCCCAACAAACCAAAGAAAATACCTGCCCATGTCCATAACTTGCCCATCGCCTTATTATACGCTCGTATATTCTTTACAACGATTGCTTCCTCATCATTGGCCCAAAATCGCACAGCCTTCTTCGCATGAAAGCAATAAACGCCAAGCAAAAGAAAACAAACTGCGATGAACATCCAAATCATAAATGCCATCATATTCCCTTCTTTCTATTTTGGGATACGAGTTTGTAAATTCTGATACAACTGCTTAGTTAAAGCATTCGTTTCATCATTCACAATATATTGCCTATTCTTAGTTTTTATAACAATATAGCCTTGTGTTTCTTTATATACATAGGCTCTTACTTTTCGATTCTCCAGTTTCGCATCTGCACAAACAAGCTTTTGCGTTTCCATACCAGCACCTTGTTTATGCACCTGTGTGGGTGTTTTATCATAATACACAACATTGATGATATCCTGATATGGAATTGTATCACCAATACTGCCATGCAGGCTGATTGCTTTGGCTTGCAAATAAATCTGATAGTTTGCCTGCTTCCCATATATCAAAAGTAAGGCTATCACACTTATACAAAGCACAATAATACCACCGAATACACCGTGTATGATACGTTTTGTTGTTACATCATCTTCCATAAGCTACCTCATTTTTTATATGATATCATAGTGTTATTGCCTCAGCAACAAAAAAGGACACATTCCGTGACCTTCTTAAGTTTTATGCTAAGGCAGCTTTTAAAACCGCCTCAATCTTTGCTTTGGTTGGTATTCCTTCAAGTAATTTTTCACCTTCGACAAAATAGGTAGGAACATACCAATAATCCAATCCTTTTGTTTTTTCAGGTTCATCATTTTCTTCAATAGTTTCTATTTCAATATCTTGATATTCTTTATGCAATTGTTTTAGCTCATCCACCATAGCAAACGCTTGCTTACAATAAGGACAGCTTTTCAAATACATCATCTTTACATGTTTCATATAGATTGCTCCTTTTCTATTAGTACTATAGCATAACAACTTTTCACCTTGCTATTCATTTGCTCAACATCATCGTTGTCAAAATAGCCATTTGCGCGAAATAATAAAAAGATAAATTAGCTTTTACCACGGCCGGACGATCGGCATTACCAAATATAATGAAAACCAGAATCAAATCAGAAAGGACAAAACAAAGAGAACCTAAATTTAACACCAAGCCAAAGGAGCCAGAAAAAAGCCATGTCAATGCCTGTAATTCCATAAACATAATAATGGATGCATATAGCATAACGGCACCAGTCATACCTTGAAAATCAACACGTTGTTGCAACCACCCAATCATTATGCAGCCAACCGTAATTGCTATTACGGCCAAAAGGATAGTAATAGGCAAGGTAGTATGATACAAAGCAGCAATATATGCGAGATGACCAAATAAAAATGCTGTTAAGCCACCTAGAAAATATTGCTTTTCGAATTTTGGATAGCAATAAGGAAGCGCAAGAAATACATCACCGATAGCACCTAATAGTAAGCCAAGCAAAAGATATTGGCGATATGAAACTGCTGGAGCTAAAGAAAAAAGATAAGCTCCTAAAATAACAAAACCAAGGGATGAGACACTTTTCCAACCAAGTGTTGTAAAACTGTTCATATGCGGCATATAAATATAATATAGGATGAACATAATAACACTTACATAAAGAAAGAGAAACATAAACACCATCTCCTTTCTTTAATTATAACAGAAGATTAACTTATTTACTTGACGGATATGATATAATAACACTCGTGAGGTGATTTGGGATGGTTAGAAAGGAAGATATTTATATTCCCTGCTTTCAGACAATGCGCACCCTTCATGTTTATCTGCCTGTAGGATATGAGAACAACAAACAAAAATATCCCGTTTTCTATATGTATGATGGTCATAACTTGTTTCATGATGAAGATGCCACATTTGGCAAAAGCTGGGGCATGGAAACCTATTTTGATACGCATGAAATACCGGTGATCGTTGTAGGAATTGAATGCAATCATGAAGGTAATCAGCGTTTAGAGGAATTTTCTCCTTATGATTTTGATGATCGCTATGTCGGTCATATCCATGGCCGTGGCAAAGCCCTTATGGAATGGGTCGTGTCGGATTTAAAGCCTTGGATTGATCTAAGATATCGAACTAAAACAGGTCGTCGTTATACGGCAATCGGCGGAAGTTCCATGGGAGGCTTGATGGCTCTATATACTATCCTGCATCACAATGATATTTTTTCAAAAGCAGCTTGCTTATCTTGCTTTTTATATGGTGTCATGGCAGACATTCGACAAGAGCTGAAAGATCATTTGCATGCTGATACCCATGTATATCTTTCCTGGGGCAGTGAAGAAGTTCGCTCTAAAATGCAACTAGCGAAACTGTCAGCTGCCAATTTAGAAATCATTCGGCAACTGCTTGCACAAAATGTAGAAGTTTTTCCCAATTTAGTCGTCAAAGGCAAACATAATGAAGCTAGCTGGGAAAAAGAATTACCGGTTTTTATCAATTTTTTATTCCCTTAAAGTAAAAGTAATTGCTCCCCTTCTTATAGGAACAATTACTTTTTTATTTGGTTTTCGATATTTCTAATATACCTGCACAAAATGAAATCGGATAAAAATTCATATTTGTTTTAGGAAACGCAGGCAGCTTATCTACAACAAGATAGCATTCATCCTCATCCCAAGCATCTTTCGCATGCCGTTTACAATCTAATAACTGATCTTCATGTGCAAACATCACATCACCAAGTAAGATCTTACCTTCAGGCTTTAATAATTGCATTAAATCGTTTAGGAAATTCACTTTCTTGGCATCCTCTAAATGATGTATCGCATAGGTCGATATAATAATGTCATATTTTTGCTCTTTAAGCATAGCAGGCAAGCCTTCTGTAAAATCCGCTTGTAACAATTTTGCCTCAGGCATTTTTTCCTGTGCAAACGCAAGCATGCGCTTTGAAAAATCCACGCCATACACAAGGCAGCCATGATCGTACAATTGTTTTGTCAAAACTGCCGTACCAAATCCAATATCCAAAATAGTCGGTTTTGGTTTTCTTAACACTTCTTGCTTGATTGCATCCAGCACCTTTTCATAACCGGCAAAGGGATACTGGTGATTTTCATCGCTTTGCTTTACGGAGGCATCATAGCTCTTAGACCATGTGTCAAAACCTTTCTCATCTAACATCCAACATACCTTCTTTCTATTAATTATAAATGTTGATTATAAATTGGCTGTACATGTTTCTTATTACGTACGATTACCAGCCCAACAGCTAATAAGCCAATCATGGAAAAGCAAGCAGCTACATATGGGTACTCTATGAATTCCCCCATCGCACCGGCAAGAAAACGTGAACACATGCAAAGAAGGGAAACCAATACATTAAATAAGCCATTTACTCTTGCACGCATATGCGATGGGATATAATTTTGGGTGCTAGCTTCTCGAATATTCATACTATTCACACCCAGAAAGCCACAGATAAAGCGATTAAGGATCATTAAGGGATATGCAATAAACAATAAGATCATATCCATGGCCTCATAGCTTGCATAAACGCTGACGGCTATTTTATAACGCACATGATCAGGAATACGAACAAAATAATGAAAGATACTTCCCAACATACGACCGGCCGTTTCTGCTGTAGTTAAGAATGCATACATTGTTGTTGTCAGCACAGAAGAAGATTGGAACAATGCCATAGACATCATGTTCACTGCCTCGGCATTCGCATTTGTAACAGACATATACGCATAGATACTGCGTATCCCCTTTTCTTTCTTTAAATAATGAAATCCTTCCATCATCTCTTCTCGATAGCCTGAAAAAGAAAAGCTCATTTTCTTCAATTCTTTCTCTTGAAAAGCAATATGATGCTCTGCATAACTTGCCATTAACAACAAGATACCCTCTCCTAAGCAAATCATCGCTACCCCATAATGCACATAAATCATACTGGCAATCGGTGTGATCAATGCGGTGACACTAGGATATATCATACTGGAAATAGAGTAACCTTTCTGCATAAATCCCTTTGGTATCAAATCAGGATATAGCGATGCATATGCCAACTGATAAATACTTCCAGTAGATGTTGTCAATAATGCATATAACAAATAGATCGTGTAAGAAAAGTCATAATTTGACAGATACCAGGCAAATAACAGATAGCAAATGCCATTGAAAGCATCTAATCGAACAATTACCTTTTTCCGTTCACATGTATCAACAAAAGGTGCTGCAATGATAGGTATTAAGATTGCCGGTATCATAGATAAACCGGTAAATATACCTGTCAGCATCGTACTATCCGTATTATCAAATACAACCAGTGAAAAAGCAAAACTCATAGCAGTACCACCAATGGCACTGATTAAGGTTCCTATGGTTATAATTGTAAAATCACGGCTCCATAATGTTTTTTTCATGTTACACCTCCCTTGCATTAAGTATATTAAAAAACAAGAAGATTTTCTATCCCCTTGTTTTGTGAAAATTTGCATTATATCAAAGACTTTAAGCGTCAAATTCCATGTTTTTTAGGAAAATTGTGATTTTGTATTTCCTGTAGAAGAAGATATGCCTCTTTATAGCGTCGCTGATGCGTATATACTTCAAGCAAGTATCGAGAATGAAATAAACGATACCCAAAATAGGTATGTGTATCTTGTTCATAAATATCCATGAGCACCTGATAGTAGTTAGGATCATCTAAATAATTTTCTCGATAACGTAGTTTAATAAAAATTAACATCTTATGGTAGATAAGCGGCATCTTTTCATCAAGTGCTTCTTCCATCATTTCTATATAGTGTTTCCCTTCTTGTGCCTCATCTATCTCAATATATAACAATGCCAATTTATGAGCAATCAATACCTTTCCTAAGCGATCTTCTTCTAAATCTTTTGAAAACAATAATTTTTCTTTTGCCAAATCGTACTGTTTCCATTCCAGATATGTGGAACCAATATTATAAGCAAGTTCTTTTAACGTATTCGTATCTTTCAACTGGCGAGCCAGATGTTCTGCCTTTTGATAATATTTTAACATCAGACCTTCCACATTCTGACAGGAATAACAATTACCGATTAAGATGGCTGCGGTGATCATCCGTTTGGCATCTCCATCTTCACTCGCCATCGCATAGGCTTTTTGCAAATACTCACATGCTTCAATGTAATCTCCCATATTTATATATGCCATCCCCAATGCTATTTCCTGTTCGGCCGTTTTTCGATAGTACCCTGCAAGACGAACATGATGCAACCGTATCTGCGCATCTGGATAATGATCATATAATAGGTGATAGCGATATAACTGCAGCTCATCCATATAATTTTCATATACTTTTATTTCTTGTAAAGAATGCAGTAAAACCTCGCTACTTTCTGTTTCTTCTATCCTCATGATCTTATCATAAATTTGAAACAAACGATATTCTATGACAAGTGGGCTATAAAGAAGTTCCTTTTCATGAGCCCTTATTTTTAGCGCATGCTCTTCAAGGGGTTCATTAAAATCCAAAGCTTCCCAAAAGGAGGCAAACAACTGTTTCATTTCTGATAGAAATCGCGCATCACCATGATAGTGGATTTGTAAACGTGCAAAAAGCGCCTGCAAAATATCTTCACTGGCATCTACTTTCCCTTGTTCAATCTTTGATAAATAGCTCACTACACAGATGCCTGTGCACAAGCCTTCCTGTGATAGATTTTGCTGCATGCGATAATATCGCAATAAAGCTCCGCTTATCTTTTCCATAATTTCATCCTATCTAGCCAAAATGGTGTAAAGCAATTGCAATACCATCTTCATCATTGCTTTTTGTTATTAAATCTGTCAAATCTTTATCTTAGTAAGACATTTACCCTTCGCAACCATAAGGTGCTTGTTGTAACATCTTCACATCATTGCTTGCAAAGAAAATTCATTCTATGTTTGGAAATTTACGATAATCAAATGTTGTATCTGTTTCTAAATTACCAATCCATGTAAAACTAATCATAGTCACTAGAAAATGTTCATTATGTGTCAAACGTTTTACAGAATTCTTATAAAAAACACAGAATGGTGCATAATACTGCTAACAGGTTCCCAAACTCCTTCTGAATTTAAGAGTACAACTTTTCATGCTGCTTGGCAAGCGCTTGCTTGCAAAAGGTAAAGATCTTTTCTATAATGAGTAACAAAAAGGAGACTGTTTATGATTGATCGTTCCATCTGTGCCAAATCCATATCCATCCCATCAAACAGACGTATTATCGCAATCAGTGATATACATGCTAATTTACATATCTTTCAAAAATTGCTTAAGCAAATACAATTTGATAGTACTCTTGATGAATTATTTTTAGTTGGTGATTTATTAGAAAAAGGGCAACAAAACATGGAAACTTTATCCTATTTAATGAAATTATCACAAGATTCACATGTTCACTTAATGCTTGGCAATTGTGATTTTGTTTGTAAAAATATCTTATATGAATATCGATTGGATTTTTTACATGAAGTTTTATGCCAACGCCAAAACAGTCTTATACATGAAATGGCTGCTTGTATGCACGAAAAAATCACAAAAGATACAGATATGGTACGATTGGCACGAAAACTAAAGTCCACTTTTCGTAAAGAATTAACCTTCATCGCCGATTTACCTCATGTTATTGAAACACAAGACTATATCTTTGCCCATGCAGCTATTCTAAATGAGCAAACCTATGGAAATGAGATGCGTGACATAATGAGGCATGATCGTTTTTTCTTAAAAAACATAGCATTTCATAAATACGTCATCGTCGGACATATACCGGTAAGTGAATATTGCTCTACCATTTGTGATTTTAATCCTCAAATTGATCAAAGAAAACATATCATTGCTATAGATGGAGGCAATGCAGTAAAACGCGCAGGGCAATTAAATGCGCTCATTCTGCATCATGGACAATTTAGCTTTGCCCATTGTGATGATTTACCAGAAGGAATAATTTTGTCCAATTATACACCGAAGCAAAAAGACAGTATTTATATTACCTGGCATGAACGTGCCGTACATGTTTTGAAAGAAGAGAAAAACCAAGCATATTGTCAACAAATAGCCACAGGACGTCGATTGTGGATACCAAAAGCCTTTTTATATGAAGAAAACGGCAACTTTAGTGCTGAAAATTATACCAATTATTTACTGCCCGTACGCCATGGTGAAACAGTTAAAATTATTTCTTTGTATGAGCATTATGCGTTAGTTAAAAGTCATGGAATAATGGGCTGGATTCCAAGAAGCATTCTAAAACAATAACGGCATCTTCCTTAAGCCCTAATCACGTGAATATTGCACTGTTAAAGCGAATCAAAAAGCCAAGAGCAAGATGTCCTTGATATACCTCAGCAAACAGTATGCACATACGAAATGACATAGTTCTGTCATTTGTTAGGTACTGTCAGCAATAAAAAGAGCACCTCATATTATATTGCTTGCTAAGGCGCCCTAACATCTCAGATTTTGTTTCTTAAATTTGCTTTAGATATGTGATAAATTCATCGATTACTGCTTCAGGTGTCGCCCAACTCGTGACAAAACGCATTGCTGTATGTGTAGCATCTACCTTTTCCCAAAACTGAAACGCATATTCTTTTTCTAATTTTTTGATAACCTCGTTCGGTAAAATGACAAATATCTGATTCGTGGATGATTTGGCAAATAATGAATACCCACAATCAACAAATGCTGTTTGTAATTTTTGTGCCATCGCATTCGCATGAGCCGCAATCTTTCTATACTGATCGTCTTCAAATAAGGATAAAAACTGTAGCCCCAATAACCAACCTTTCGCAAGCATACCGCCACGCTGTTTTATCATATAGCGAAAATCTTTTTTCAACTGTTCATTCACAATAACGACAGCTTCTCCGAATAGCGCACCATTTTTAGTACCACCAATGGAAAAGACATCAATATATTTGCATAAATCAGCAAAGCTTACATCGTTATCACTTGCTGTCAGAGCACACCCTAAACGAGCACCATCCATAAACAGATATAATCCCAACGCATCACATGTCTTGCGCAAAGCCTGTAGTTCTGCTTTTCGATACACACTGCCTAGCTCCGTTGCATCTGAAATATAAACCATTTTGGGCTTGACCATATGCTCATCACAATGGCGTCTGACTTCCTCATAAATTCCTTCCACACTGACTTTGCCATCCGCACTGTCAACAATGACTACCTTATGTCCGCTTGCTTCAATAGCCCCTGTTTCATGCACATTGATATGACCACTATCGGCTGCCATAACTGCTTCATAAGGACGTAATGCACTGGCAATAACAGTTAAATTTGCTTGTGTTCCTCCAACTAAAAAATGGATGTCACACGTAGGACATTGCAGTACTTCTTGAATTTTTTCTCTTGCTTTATCACAAATTTCATCCATTCCATAACCTGGATTTTGTTTCTTATTAAATTCCTGCAGACGCTCCATAATCATAGGGATTGCGCCTTCGCTATAATCATTACAAAAACTATACATATATTTCACTCCTCATCATGGAATCATTATAATACAAATTACATAAAAAAGAAATGCAGCTGATGTTTTCTTTTCATCACTGCATTTCTCTTGTGCTGATTTACAGGTATTTCGCGCATTATATACTACTACCATACAACTTCACCTGCTACTTACCAACGATAACCACCAACATGAATGCATTTGATAGCCCTGTAATCAGCCTGAATCTCATCTTACGATCAATCTCTATGACCAATGGTCTACACTCACCGCATGATAAGATTCTCTATATCAACATGATTCTTTCATGTGATATGCTTTATATTGCATATTCAGTATAACAAAATAATAAATTATGAATAGTAATATGGAAAAATCGGTAGAAAAATGGAAAAAGGTGCAACAAGAGCACCTTTCTGAATTTCTTTAATCTTTTTTCAGACCCATGATTTCATCTTTGAATAGACGTGCATCCATAAGTTTCAGATCTTTGGCAATCGTAGGTTTGAATTCCATATGCGCCAATACATCTTTTTCTAAATCAACTCCAGGAGCGATTTCCGTTAAGGTTAAAACACCGTCTAGCAATTCAAAGACAGCACGTTCTGTAATGTACACAACCTTTTGTCCGGTATCTTTTGCATATTCTGCAGAGAAAGTAATCTGTTCCACATTTTCTTTAAATTTCTTAATGCGTCCTTCCTGCAGAATCTTTAATTCACCATTTTCCACAGCTACCTTTAATCCACCGGCTGTAAAAGTACCACAGTATACAACTACCGGAGATGTCTGCGTAATATTGATGAAACCACCGCATCCGGCAATCTTTGGTCCAAAGCGAGATACGTTGATATTGCCATCTTTATCACATTCCGCAAGACCTAAGAATGCCTGTCCTAAGCCACCGCCATCATAGAAGTCAAACTGATATGGCTGATCGATGATTGCATCTGGATTCGTACAAGTACCAAACGCCGTACCAGCATTTGGTACACCGCCAATACCACCGGCTTCTACTGTTAGTTTCAATCCTGGTAATCCTTCTTCATTTGCGACATTGGCGATTCCTTCCGGCATACCAATACCTAAATTAATAACACATTCAGGATCTAACTCCATCGCTGCACGACGGCAGATGACTTTACGTTCATTTAAAGCCATAGGAGGAATAGAATCCACCGGCACTTTAATTTCACCGCTTAATGCAGGATTATATTGTTCTGCATACGTCTGCATATGATTCTCAGGACGAGAAACTACGATGCCATCAACATAAATACCAGGAATCTTTACCTTACGTGGATCTAAGGTTCCATTTTGCACAACTTTTTCTACCTGTAGTAAAACAATACCACCGGAATTTTTCGCAGCCTGTGCAATTGAAAGGGAATCCAAGGTTGCCGCTTCTTTCTCCATCGTTGCATTTCCATCTTCATCACAATATGTCGCACGAATCAAGGCAACATTCAATGGGAAAGACTTATAAAGCAGCCATTCTTCTCCATGCAGATTTACCAATTCTACTAAGTCATCTTTTGAGCGCTCATTCATCTTAGCCCCTTCGATACGAGGATCAACGAATGTCTTTAAACCAATCTTTGTGAAGGTACCAGGACGATGTCCGGCAATATCACGGAACATCAAAGAAATCGTACCTAAAGGTAAGTTATACCCTTCTACCTTATTTTCAAATACCAATTTCTGCAGCTTAGGAATCAATCCCCAATGACCACCAATGATACGTTTTAACAAACCTTCATGTCCCAACTTATTCAAGCCAAGCTTATCTGTTCCATCACCGATACCGGCGGAGAACATGATGGTAAGATCACGTGGATGACCACTTTTTAGAAAAGCTTCTTCAATTCCTACAGAAAATTCCTGAGGATGACCGCAGCCGATAAAACCACCGATACCGATATTGGCACCATCTGGAATCATGGAAACTGCCTGTTCAAGACTAATAACTTTACTCAACTTCATAACCTCCTTTGTATCTCTCATGGTTTTACTTTACCACAAGGAAAAGCGTATACCAAGAGATACGCTTTTTGAAGATGCATTATTATTTGTTAGAGAATGTTTTTTCTTTTACTTTTTCCAAGAAACAAGTCATACCATATGTCTGATCTTCAGTAGCGAAGCAGTTAGAGAATTCTTCCACTTCAATAGCGATACCACCATCGATATCCGTCTGTAAACCATTATTGATAGCTTTCTTAGAATTTGCAACAGCGATTGGTGCATTTGCGGCAATACCTTTCGCCATCTTCATTGCTGTAGCCATCAATTCTTCAGCAGGAACGATTTTGTTTACCAAACCGATTTCAGCAGCACGAGGTGCTTTGATATTTCTTGCTGTATAAATCATTTCTTTGGCAATGCCAACACCAACGATACGTGCTAAACGCTGTGTACCACCAAAGCCTGGAGTAATACCCAAACCAACTTCTGGCTGACCGAAAACAGCATTTTCGCTTGCTAAACGAATGTCACAGCTCATAGCCAATTCACAGCCACCACCAAGAGCAAAGCCATTCACTGCCGCAATAACAGGACAACGGAAAGCTTCGATGCGACGGAATACTTCATTACCGAATTTACCGTAAGCAGCAGCTTCTTCAACGTTCTTTTCTTTCATTTCCGCGATATCAGCACCTGCAACGAAAGATTTTTCACCAGCACCTGTGATGATCAACGCATAAACATCTTTGTTAGCTTCAACTTCATTTAAAGCTTCATTCAATTCTGTTAATACCTGTGTACTTAATGCATTCAATGCTTTTGGACGATTAATGGTAATGGTAGCCACATGTCCTTCATAGTTTACTAAAATAGTTTCCATGTTTATATCCTCGCTTTCTTAAAAAAGTGAATCCACAATTTCAATGGATATAGAAATTATAGATTCACTCGCTTTATCATACGTTTCGAACTTATTTTGTATAGTCGTAGAATCCTACACCAGTCTTCTGACCCAATTTGCCTCCACGTACCATTTTTCTCAACAGTGTACAGCAACGATATTTAGAATCGTGAGTTTCATTGAACAATACGTCCATGATAGCTACTACGATATCCAAACCGATCAAGTCACCTAAAGCTAAAGGTCCCATAGGATGATTAGCTCCCAGTTTCATAGCAGTATCGATATCTTCTACAGAAGCAATGCCTTCCTGCAGGATCGTAGCTGCTTCATTGATCATAGGAATCAAGATACGGTTAACAACGAATCCAGGACCTTCTGCAACTTCAACAGGAGTCTTTCCTAAAGATTTAGAAATTTCGATGATAGCCTCTTTTGTTTCTACTGGAGTATTGATACCAGAGATAACTTCAACCAGTTTCATACGATCTGCTGGGTTGAAGAAATGCATACCGATTACTGGGTGTTTGATACCTTTTGCAATTTCTGTTACTGATAAAGAAGATGTGTTTGTACCAAAGATACAAGATTCTTTACAGATTTCATCCAATGTAGAGAACAGTTCTTTCTTTGTTTCCATGATTTCCAGAACAGCTTCTACTACTAAGTCGCAATCAGCCAAATCTTTGTATTCGCCAGCCTTCAGGTTACCTTTGATTTCAGCAGCTTTATCAGCTGTCATTTTTTCTCTGGTTACCAATTTGTCTAACTTTTTACCGATCTTGTCGATTCCGCCCTGTGCCCATTCAAGCTTAATGTCACATACAGTTACATCATAACCATTTGTAGCAAATGCGTTTGCAATGCCCTGGCCCATTGTTCCAGCGCCGATTACACCAACTTTTTTCATGTTCATTATCTCCTTTTTACCTTTTTTATCTCATATAACAGAGGGGATAGAAATATTTTCCTATCCACCTTCTGCGTATGATTTTAATTATGCTTTTTTCGCAGCGATGATTTCTTCTTTCAGAAGAGGTAAGATTTCTTTTACATCACCGATGAAGCCCATGTTTGCAATAGAGAAGATTTCAGCCTGTGGATCACGGTTGATAGCGATGATCATATCTGATTTTTCCATACCGGCAACATGCTGACAAGCACCGGAAATACCACATGCGATGTACAGAGAAGGACGTACGGTCTTACCCGTCTGGCCTACCTGAATGTCTTTTGATGCAAAACCATCATCAACAACGGCACGGCTAGCACACATTGCACCGCCTAATTCTTCTGCAACTGCTTCTACCATGTCTAAGCAATCTTCAGCACCACGACCGGCACCTACTAAGATATCGCATTTTGTAATATCGATACCTTCCACAACCTTAGCGATTACTTCTTTAACAACAACTTTTGCGTCTGTATCTTTAAAATCAGGTGTAAATGCTACAACTTCACCTGTTCTTGCAGTATCCACTGGATCCATGCTGAATACGTTTGGACGAATCGTTGCCATCTGTGGACGAGTGTCTGGACAAACGATTGTACCAAACAGGTTACCACCGAAAGTAGGACGTGTAACTAATAATAATGCTTCACCATCCGCAACTTTTTCCTGATCGATTTCAATCTTTGTAGCATCTGCAGTCAAACCTGCATTCAAACGAGCAGCAACTCTTGGAGCTAAGTCACGGCCTAATACCGTAGCACCAGTTAAGAAACTGTCTGGTTTATATGTTTCGATAATCTGTGTTAATGTATCAGCATAGAATTGTGTAGAGTAGCCTTCCAGTAATTCATGATCTGCAACGATTACTTTATCAGCACCGTGTGCGATAACATCGTTTGCTTTATCCGTTACGTTGTGTCCTAACAGAACACCAACAACCTGGAATCCCATCTGAGGAATTGATGCTACCAATTTTCTAGCTTCAGAAATTAATTCGTATCCGACGTTGGCAATTTCACCATTTCTCTGTTCAACGAATACGTAAATATCTTTGTATCCTTCAAATTTAGCCATTG
>NZ_CEVYEL010000036.1:0-26439 GCF_982403165.1 Longicatena sp. | reverse complement strand
CTGCATCTGAATAAGATGCAGTAGTAATGTTAAATATCAACGATACAGCACACTATTTTAGGCTGGTATGACCCTTATTTTTCCAAAATTGAACCTGGTGATACATTTGGAAACAACGTATTTCATATAGGGGAAGAGGACTTTATGATCCAAGGGGATGAAGCACAACTAGAAACACCATATTTTATCACCCATGTATTAGTGAAATATCCAAGGAAAGATGCAATCAAAAATTCGCTATATAAAAATAAGGTGTTTGCAAAAGTTATTGATTTATATCCTAATGAAATGCCTACGCTCGATCAGGAAAAAAGTGCTGATGCAAGTTACAGTTATGTAGATTTTAACTTTAAATACCCTGAAGGGAACAGTTGGATTAATAAGGGATTTCATAATTATATATGTTGGGGCGGCAACGCACCGGGTTTCTTCAATTTAATGGAACAAGCTCATATAAATGATGAATTACCTGAATTACAGGGGCATTGGGCGAATGAAATGACAACGGATGGAGGTATTTATACCAAAGGCGATGGATTGCCTGACAATGTTTTGGATAGTTATGGGAAAAAGAGCTATAAAACCGAATTAGTAGATGATTTTGTTACATTAGAGGATGAGCGACTGCAAGAGAACGATTATGTATTTAGCGCTGTGCATGTGGTTATCAATGAGTTTGATATGACGGCGAATGAGGATATAGGAGGCTATCTATTTAATGAAAATACGGAATATGGGAATTGGGAACCTGCTGATCTATATGGTAGAAAAAGCTTTGATGGTGAATGGATAAAATTAGGAAAGTTTATATGTGTTGGCAATAAAATATTTAATTTTATAGATAACGATGGTAAAGTATTTGAAAACATTGATAGAAATAATACAGTAAAATTGCCAGCAGGGATTATTGCATTGAAATTAGAACACGAATCAAAATATTTTAAAAACAAATTGAATTTAGATATTCGCATTCAATTAAGAAAAACCGCCCATGTTGCTAGTCTGATTGAGGGAAAAGATTCGATTATGCTCTATAACATAAATTCGGGCAGAATATTTGATAGTAATGGGAAATGGGTAAACCAGAAAAATACCCTTACCATTGAAGGCTCTGAAAAAATAAAAGAACAGATGATAGAAAGAGATAAAGCAGAATATTGTATGGAAGGTGCGTTAGGAAATCATAGCAAAGCTTGGGTTCTTTTAGAAGGTTATCCAACAACCAGCAATATGCAGAAAGAAATAGTTAAAACGACAAATGATACAAAAAATCAACAATACGATATTGAGTATCAGAGCTATGCATATGAGGCAGCATATTCAAATTATGCCGATCCCTTTGATGAAGCATCAGATAATGGAACGCTCAAAGAACAAAAGTCAGGAACGTTTTATGATTTATTACCAAAAGGAATGTATGTAGATGTAGGAAAGATTAAAGTGACTACTGTATATCGACAGGGTGGTACTACTTTTTTACCAGATAAACCATGTGATTTTACGGTACAAATAAAAGAAAATTGGAAGAACTCCGGAAGAACCATGATGATCATTCAGGTAAGTATGAAACCAGGTGAAAAAAATAGTATAAAATATACAAATATTCAACCTAATGGCTGGGAATGGGAAAGTGGTTTTCTGTTACAATATCATGGGTATTATCCTTGGGAATCTTGTTTTGATTTTGGAAGAAATATAAGCAATAGTATTGCCTACAAATCTGGTAATGAAAGTATAACAAATGGCTATCCGGATATGCCGGATGCATTATTTTCTGATCAAAAATGGTTCATTGATATCGACGAAGATGGAAAAGCGGGGGAAAGTGCTCAGAAAGATACTTTGTATGCTTCTGTTTCGACGAGTCTTACAGGGGATACATTTTCAAAATTAGGGTTCTTTAAGTCTGTGAAAAACCAACAGGAATTGAAATATGCAGCTTCCACAGAAGTATTAACGGGCGATAGCTATAGTTATCGTTTACAGTATTCTTCACAAGATACAGCGAAAGCTAATAATTTAGTTTTATTTGATGTTTTGGAAAATAATGCTGGAGAAAGAGAACATTGGAAAGGAACTTTACAAAGTGTTGATGTGTCATCGGCGCTTCGTAAAGGTGTGGATGCTAAGGTTTTATATTCCATGAAAAAAGATATCATATTATCTCATGATGATGCCGGTTTAAAAGGGGATGCCAATATTGAAGATGAGACAATATGGAGTGCAGAAAAACCAGCGGATATGTCAAAAGTTACAGCAGTTGCTATTGATATGCGTAATACCGTAGAAGGAACGCCGTTTGTATTAGAATCACAGCAACAAGTCTCTGCGATTCTTCATATGAAGGCACCAATTGATATAATAAAGCAAGATATGGAAAAGAAGATATTGGCATACAATACCTCATGGGTAAATGCAAACACACAGGTTTCCAATGTTGAGTGGCAAGATTCTTTATTAGAAACAACGGAAACAACGGTGGCTATACGTGAACCTGAAATGGAAATCCATAAAACATCAACACCTGCCTCCGGAACTCAGGATCATCCGGCAAAGGTGAAAAAGCATGATGAAATCAACTATGATATCAGTGTAAAAAATGGGGAAACATCTTTCTTATTGAATGCTATTAAGGTGGAGGATATCCTGCCTTCAGGATTGGATATCCAATTGGATGCTATTGCGTGGTATTTGGGTAATGATTCCACAAAACAGCAACTTGTGAAAGATTCGCAATTTGTAGAGGTGATGCAAGATGCTAAAAACAAACAGAAGCTGATCTTTACAATTGAAGCGCTGCAGGCTGAGCAAGAGCTCCATTTTGTCATTCCTACCAAAGTAACTGATAATGGCGATGATACTCTATTTGTAAATACGGCGAAAATCATCGAGGTTCATCAGCATTCTTTTGAAAAAGAAAGCGAAACAACGTATCACGAATTGGATATTACAACAGCCGATTTCTTGTTTTATAAAATAGATGAAGAGGGAAATAAGTTGGCAAATGCGAAGTTTGCTGCATATGAGCTGAATTGTAAGAGTGATGCGCATGATCATGCAAAAGATATAGTAAAGCTTGATCAAGATGGCAACGTAGTATCGAATGATCCATGTTGGAAAAAACGTTCAATCGCTATATCGCAGGAAAGTGATGGCAGTGTCAAGTTAACCGGTTTAAATATAGAAAAACAGTATCGTCTTGTAGAATATATGGCACCAATCGGTTATGTACTACCAGCAGGGCAATGGATGTTGGCATACGATACACAACAAAAGGCTTTTCAAATTACAGGTAGTTTGGATAATCCTCCTGCTTTTGAAAGAAAAGAAGATGAATCTTTTGAACTCATGAATTATCGATTAAAAGAAATACCGATCACAGGAAGTATCGGCTATGATGAACACCTTTATCTGCTTGGATTAGGATGTATTTTCTATGGTAGTCTGCTGTTTTGGAGAAAAAAGAAAAAATTAAAGGAACGTGGAGGAGAATGAAAATGAAAAATAAATGGTTAAAGCGAGTCCTGACAACCATGGTTGCCATAGGGATGGTACTCATGACACAAACAAGCAATGTTTCTGCTGAAATCAGTGCAGACAGTAAGGTTCAAGTAACCATAACTGGTGTTGAAAATGGTACCGAATTGTCAATGTATAAGATCATTGATATACAGATAGAAAATGGTGCTCCCAAAGCGCCGGTATATACATGGGTGACTGGCGTCCAAAATTGGGTGAAAGACAATTATCCTAGTTATATAGGAGAGAACCATGAGGTGACAACAGAATTCAAGAATTTGCTTGAGGATGTGGAAAAAGCAAAAAGCTTTTATGAAAAAATGGCGGCAGAAATTCATCGCTCACCTTCAACGATCGCGATAACAGCAGCGAAAACGGCTACTGCCAGTGCGCCTTCTGTTACGTTAACGGATATTGGCTTGGGATATTATCTGATTTGCGCAAAACATGGTGTAGAACAGGTTTATACACCTACAGGTTTCAATATAGCACCAGTCGAAGAGGAAGGGACATGGAGTGTGAATGATCAAACGGTTACTATGAAATCTTCAACTCCGACAATTGTTAAAACGGTTATTGATCCAACGGATACGACGGTAGCTATTACAGATAGCGTCTGCTATCAGCTGACAGCTCAAATTCCGACATATCCAGAAGATGCCAGTGCTATCACTTTTGCAATCGGTGATAAATTATCAGAAGGATTGACTTTAAAGCCGGATACGATTGCCGTGAAGGAGGCTAGTGGAAAAGAAATAGCCGCAACCAATTACGACGTTAAGAAAGATCCTGGAAAAACGGCTAAGCTAACTGATTATACATTTGAAATAGTATTCAAAGAAGCTTATATAAAAGCGAATCCTATGTTAAACGTACAGGTTACTTATGATGCTGAGGTTAATGATAAAGCCTTAACGATGGACGCATTAAAGAATATTGCCTATATTGGATATAATCACGATCCTTATGATACACAATCTTATAAAGAAAAAACGACAGAAAAATTGGTATATACTTATGGGATTAAGGTATTGAAGGTCGGCGAAAGCGGAACTGATATTTTAAAGAATGCAGAATTTACGTTATCTAAAGATGGTACTTCATTGAAGTTTAAAAAAGCAACAGATGGTTCTTATGTTATCAATCCAAAGGGGGATACTGTTTTAACAGTAGGAACTGATGGGCATTTTACGATACAGGGTATAGATGAAGGAAGTTATGTCTTAAAAGAAACAAAGGTTCCGGATGGTGGCTATGTATTACCGAATGGAGATATAACGATAGCGTTAAAAGATAAAAATGGGAATGGAAGTTTAGAACAAGATGAGGTAACATTAACAACAAAAGGGACTTATGAATTAGAAGGAACCGTGGAACTAGAAACGAATAAAGTAGTAATGAAAGTAAAAAACAGCAAAGCAAAAGATATGCAACTGCCAATTACAGGGGGAGCTGGAACCGTATTGTTTAGCATAGTCGGAATTGTCTTTATGCTTGGTGGTGTCCTTGTGATTGTAAGAAATAGCAAGCGACATGCATAAGAAAAGAAAATGGTCGGCCTTCCTGGTACCTGTGCTATTTATAGCGATAGGTGCCGGGATTTTCCTTTATCCTCATATCAGTAACTGGTATATGGAAGAGCAGCAAAAAAAAGTGATTCATCAATATCAGACAAGCATAGCTCGTGAGAAACAAGAGGACATACAGAAGTTATGGAAAGCCGCTATTACATATAATGAAAATCTTTCCGGTGACCCGGTACATGACCCTTTTGTGAAAGGTAGCGGCTATGTGCTTCCAAAGGATTATGAAGAAGTTTTAAATGTCAATCATGACGGTGTGATGGGCCATTTAACTATCGGTAAAATCAATGTATCTTTACCTATCTATCATGGTTGTGGTGAAGAGGCCTTGAAAAAAGGGGCTGGACATTTGGAAGGAACCTCACTACCGATTGGAAGAAATAGCCAGCATGCAATTTTATGTGCTCATCGAGGTTTACCAAGTGCATTACTGTTTACTAAGTTGAATGAGTTGGAAAAAGGGGATTCCTTTCGCATAACGGTATTAGATAAAACTTTTTTCTATGAAGTAGATGAGATACGCGTAGTAAAACCCAAAGAAGTCGAAAAATTGCGCATCATAAAAGGTAAGGACTATGTAACTTTAATGACATGTACACCATATGGAATAAATACGCATCGCTTGTTAGTAAGAGGCAAACGCGTACAAGCCATCCATGAAGTGGATGTGACATCGCAAGAAAAAGAGAAAACGGAAAACCTATGGATAATAGGTGGAGGCATCATCATATTGCTTAGTTTGGTATGCGTTTTAAAATTGAGAAAGAAGGCAAAGCATGAACAAGGGACGTAACTATCTACTTGCCGCAATCATGGTAGTAGGAGGACTGCTTATTTGTCTGTATCCCAATATTCAAACACAGCTGCGTAAACATCAGATAGCTCAGGTCATTCAACAATTTGAAAATGACAGTGTTACAGATAGGGAAGAATGGTATCAAAAGATGGTTAGATATAATAAGCGATTATGTCAAGAAGGTCAAATAGGTGTGCAGGATGCATGGAAGAGTAAGACGAATCGTACAGATGAAACGGTAATTGGTATTATGCGAATACCAAAGATGCAGCTAAATCTTCCTATATATCATGGAGCAAGTGAAGAGCATTTACGGAAAGGGTTAGCATTACTTAACAATACAAGTATGCCCTTAGGCCAAGCTTCCGCAAACAGTGTGATTGCAGGGCATCGAGGCGGATATGAAGGGGAAGCGATGTTCAAAGATATTGAAAAATTAGTAAAGGGAGATCGTATTTATATAAGAAATCATTGGGAAACCTTGCAATATGTCGTTATGAAGACAGAAATCATCGAACCTAATGAAATCGAGAAAGTATGGATTCAGGAAGGCAAGGATATGATTACTTTGATTACCTGCCACCCATATCCGACCAATAAACAGCGCTATCTTGTTTATGCACAACGGGCTAGCAAGGATCATGAAGAAACAAAAACGCCTACTACAAAACAACCAGCAAGTACGGCATCACAAAAACGAATCGAGAAGGAACGCTTATGGAATCGCTTGGCTATCGGAATGGGTTTTGGTATCTGTATTTTCCTTGGTTTTTCTTTCTTGCATTACAAACGGAAGCATCGCTAAAAGATAGATACCATCTGCATAACCTGAATAATTTCAGGCGTTTGGTGTATGCATACATTGCGTCTTCATAATGCATTGAAAATAGTGCTTCATATATTTTCAGAAAATATTGTAATAAAAATGAAATTAAACCTATACTGTTGTTTCAAAAAATGGTAAAATAGTGGCTGTAAGGAAGGAGCAATGCATATGAAAATAGGAATTGTAGGATATGGCAACCTTGGAAAAGGTGTCGAATGTGCAGTTACAAACAGCAAGGATATGGAGCTTATCGGTGTTTTTACGCGTAGAGAGCCATCAACATTAAAGACATTGACCCAAGCACCAGTCTATTCCATGGATTGCATATATGAGAAAAAGGATGAAATTGATGTTTTAATCTTATGTGGAGGCAGTGCTAACGATTTGCCTAAACAAACCGCTGAACTGGCTAAACATTTTAATGTCATTGATAGTTTTGATACACATGCAAACATACCGGAACATTTTGCTATGGTGAATTCAGCAAGTATGGAAGGCAAGCATATCAGTATAATTTCTGTTGGCTGGGATCCGGGCTTATTTTCATTAAATCGTTTGTATGGACAGGCGATTTTGCCACATGGCCATGATTATACCTTCTGGGGGAAAGGGGTATCTCAGGGACATTCTGATGCGATACGACGCATAGAAGGTGTACAAGATGCCCGACAATATACGATTCCTGTAGAAGGAGCAATGGAAAAAGTACGCAATGGTGAGCATCCGGTGTTGAGCGCTCGTGAAAAACATACACGGGAATGTTTTGTCGTGGCCAAAGAAGGTGCAGATCTTGCGCGTATTGAAGAGGAAATCAAAACGATGCCCAATTACTTTGCGGATTATGATACGACCGTGCATTTTATCACACAGGAAGAATTGAATGCGCATCATAAAGGCATTCCACATGGCGGAGTTGTCTTACGCAGTGGTACCACAGGATTGCACGATGAGCATAAACATGTGATAGAGTATAAACTAACGTTAGATTCAAATCCAGAATTCACGTCAAGTGTGTTAACCGCATATGCCAGAGCAGCCTATCGTTTAGCCCAAGAGGGACAATACGGCTGTAAAACAGTATTTGATATTGCGCCAGCCTATTTGCATGAGGCAAGTGGTGAAGAATTACGAAAAAAGCTATTATGATCTTACACAGGATAGAAGAATTCTATCCTTTTCTTCTGCATGTGCTTTTAAAGTCATAAGAATTGGCATAGTAAATTAGTGTGTGTCTTTCAAGAAAGGCAGTATGAAGAAGATAAATTTTTATATTTCTGTGAAGATGTAAGCATTCCCATGAAAAAATTATATTTTCTATATTCATTCATGAAAAAATAAGGTAAAATATACACGTATTACAAAAAGAGAGAGTTTAATTGGAGGTAATTATGAGTGGTTTTTTTGGTGTAGCATCGAAAGAAGACTGTGTATTAGATGTATTTTTTGGCGTTGATTACCATTCCCATCTGGGAACAAGACGTGGTGGAATGGCGATTCACGGTGATAAAGGTTTTGGAAGAGCAATCCATAACATAGAGAATTCACCATTTCGTACAAAGTTTGAGAAAGATATTGAAGAATTCAGTGGGAATATCGGCATTGGCTGTATTTCTGATAACGAAGCGCAGCCATTATTGGTAAAATCACATTTAGGTTCCTTTGCGATTACCACGATCGGACGTATCAACAATGTCCAGGAGTTGCAAGATTTGTGTTTTGAAAAAGGGGTTACGCATTTCTTAGAAATGAGCACAGGAGAAGTGAATCCTACCGAACTTGTGGCATCTCTTATCAATCATAAAGATACGATCGTCGAAGGTCTGCGATATGTACAAGATGTTGTAAAAGGCAGTATGAGCATTCTGTTAATGACTTCAGAAGGTATTTATGCCGCTAGAGATCGTGTAGGAAGAACTCCGATTGTCATTGGTGAAAAAGAAACAGGTTTTTGTGCAACCTTTGAAAGTAGTGCCTTCCTTAACTTAGGGTATCATCATTATCGTGATTTAGGTCCCGGGGAAATCGTTTTTATCACGCCTCAGCGTATTGAAGTAAAACAGAAACCATTGGAAAAGATGAAAATTTGTAGTTTCTTATGGGTATATTATGGTTATCCTACCTCTACGTATGAAGGTGTCAATGTAGAGTGTATGCGTAATCGCTGTGGCGAACTGTTGGCAAATCGTGATGATGTAGAAGTTGACAGTGTAGCAGGTGTTCCTGATTCAGGGATTGCTCATGCCGTGGGCTATGCCAATGCATCAGGTGTACCATTTGCACGTCCATTCATTAAATATACGCCAACCTGGCCACGTTCCTTCATGCCGACCAGTCAGAAACAGCGCTCAATGATAGCGAAGATGAAACTGATTCCGGTACAAGAAAAAATCAAAGATAAACGTCTGCTTTTGATAGATGATTCCATTGTTCGAGGTACACAGTTAGGTGAAACGACTGAGTTCTTGTATGAAAGTGGCGCAAAAGAAGTTCATGTTAGACCTGCATGTCCACCGATTATCTTTGGCTGTAAATATCTCAACTTCTCACGTTCTAAATCCGAGATGGATCTGATTACCCGTCGGGTGATTCGCAAACTGGAGGGTGACGATGTTTCTGATGAGGTATTAGCAGAATATGCCAATCCAGACAGTGATCGTTATAAAAAGATGTGTAGCGAAATCTGTCAACGTTCTAATTTCACATCATTGCGCTATCATCGCATTGACGATATGGTAAAGGCAATCGGTTTGGATAAATGTCAGCTATGTACCTATTGTTTTGATGGTGTAGAAGATGATAATGGAAAAGATGGCGAAGGCAAAGAATAAAGTTAAGGGCTGTGCAGATGCATAGCCTTTCTTCATCTTCACATCAATGTGTACCCAAAAGGAGCATAATGTATAAACTTTGTTTTCGGTTTTTAAAGGAAATGATATAATAGCTTGGGAATCATAAAGCAGTTTTAGAAATGTGCAGATGACACAAAAAAATAGTTTAAAAACCGTACAACTAGATCGAGGGATACCATGCATAAAGAAGAGAAAAATGTCCTGTATGTGATCAATTCAGCATACCGATATTACAGAATATAGAACACTGCAAGATGTAGCAGATAATGGGAAAAGATGATGAGGAGGTATTTAGATGGACAAACAGGAAAAAGATAACAACATGCATATTTGTGCAGGTCTGTTGGCTCATGTGGATGCCGGAAAAACAACGCTTAGTGAGGCAATGTTATATCGCAGTGGAAGCATACGAAACTTAGGCCGCGTAGATCATCAAAATGCATTTCTTGATTATGATGAGCTAGAAAGAAATCGGGGTATTACCATATATGCGAAACAGGCAGCTTTGCATTGGAAACAGCTTCATATGAATTTTGTGGATACACCTGGACATGTCGATTTCAGTGCGGAAATGGAGAGGACTTTAGCAATTTTAGATTATGCTATTTTGATTATCAGTGGCAGTGATGGGGTACAGGCCCATACGGAAACGATATGGCAGCTATTAAAGGCCCATCAGATACCTACTTTTGTATTTGTGAATAAAATGGATATTTCTTATCATAGTAAAGAAGAACTATTAAAAGAAATGAATCAGAAGTTAGATAGCCGTTGTATTGATTTCATGCAAGAGGATGCTAGTTTGATGGAAGATGTGTCGATGTGTGATGACGCATTAATGGAAGCGTATCTGACACAGGGAGTTCTTGAAAAAGATGCGATAAAGACAGCGATTGCGCAAAGAAAGGTGTTTCCCTGTTATTTTGGATCGGCATTAAAATTGGATGGTATTGATGCCTTTTTAGATGGTTTAAAAACATGGATCAAGCCAAAACAATATGGCGATACGTTTGGAGCCCGCATTTATAAAATCAGTCATGATGAACAAGGAAATCGGCTTGCCCATGTAAAAGTAAGTGGTGGTGTCCTGAAAGCGAAAATGAAGATCAGTGATACAGAAAAAGTAGATCAATTACGGCGGTATAGTGGCAATCGCTTTGAGGTGATTCAGGAAGCATTGCCTGGTGAAATCTGTGTTATCAAAGGGATACGTCAGCTGCAGGCAGGAGATGGTTTGGGCTTTGAGGAACATCATACAGAAGTGGAAAGTGTAGCCGCAATGAATTATCGAATGGTTTTACCTGCGAATACGGATGCTTTTGCGACGATGCGTAAATTAATTCCCTTAATGGAAGAAGATCCACAGTTACATATTACTTATTCAGAGATGAAAAAAGAAATACGTGTACAGCTAATGGGTGAAGTGCAGATGGAAATACTGAAATACACGATTGCACAGCGTTTGGGTCTTTCAGTAACGTTTGATGAAGGCATGGTGAATTATAAGGAAACGATAGAACAGGAAGTTGAAGGAGTCGGTCATTATGAACCATTGCGTCATTACGCGGAAGTTCATTTACTATTGGAACCACTTGCACCAGGCAGTGGTATCCAAGTAGATAGTATTGCTCCATTAGATAAATTGGATCGGCACTGGCAGCGACTTATTTTAAATCATATACAAGAAAAAGAACATCTCGGAGTATTGAGTGGATCACCAATAACAGATATGAAAATCACTTTATTATGTGGAAAAGCACATCTGAAACATACGGAAGGCGGTGATTTTCGGCAGGCGACATATCGTGCGATACGTCAAGGACTAATGAAAGCAAAAAGCGTTCTTTTAGAACCATATTATCGCTTTCATGCAGAAGTGACAGCGATGCATCTCAGCCGTCTCATCTATGATCTAGAGTCTATGAAGGCGCATTTTTCTATTTTGTCACAAGATGAGGATCTATGTATTTTAGAAGGGGAAGCTCCTGTTGCATGTATGCAATCTTACCAACTTGAATTGCGATCGTATACTGGCGGAAAAGGAAAATTAAGCTGTTTTCTGGATGGCTATCGTCCATGTCAACAGGCCGCTGATGTGATTTCACAAATTGGTTATGATGCACAACGTGATTTGGATAATCCATCCTCTTCCATATTCTGTATGCATGGCAGTGGCTATCAGGTATCATGGGATAAAGTAGAAGACTATATGCATTTACCATTACGTAGGCAATCTCCTTCTGAAACAAGTTTCAAACATGAAAATACAAAGGTTGATGAGAAAGAATTACAGCGTGTTTTTGAAAGTATTTATGGAAAGCCAAAGGATAAAAAACAACCGAAAAGGAAACCAGGGAAAGAAATACCTGCTACGGAAATCAAGACTCTGAAAATCTTACCAGAATGTCTATTGGTCGATGGTTATAATATTATTTATGACTGGGACGAATTGCGTGCATTGGCAAAAGATCAGATGGATGCGGCAAGAGATCGCTTGATTGATAAATTGAATAATTATCAGGGATATCGCAAATGTGAGGTAATCCTTGTCTTTGATGCGTATCGCGTGAAGCAATCAGCACAGACAATCAGAAAGCACGGAAATATACATGTTGTGTATACGAAAACTTCACAGACAGCGGATAACTACATCGAGATGGCTACACATAAGTTGGCAAAGGAGTATCGTGTCCGTGTCGCAACAAGTGATGGTTTGGAACAGCTAATTGTTATCGGTCAGGGAGCACAAAGAATTTCTGCCAGAGAATTTCAAAAAGAGGTCGAGGAACATCATCGAATTTCTTCACAAGAATATAAGCAACAACCCGTTTTCCGTCATCAAGCATTGACGGCTTTAAGGGAACAAAAAGATGTGAAAAAAGATAAGTAATGTATACCCTTACACATAATTTCTGGAAATATTTGTAAAAAAATTATCTATAAAAATGACATAAATATCTTAAAGTTTACATAAAGAAGAAAATATGCAAAAAAATACGAAAACTTTTAAAATTATTAGCAGAAAATAGAACATTATTTAGAATTTTATGATAGAATTATAGAGGATTTAGAAATACAAATGAGAAAGCAATTTGTGCAAGGAGCAGGACTATGAGATATCAATTTTCATGTAAGAACGTAAAAGACAAAAAGCAGTATTGGGAAGATTTTAAAAAGCAGTTAAAACCTGGGGATGAAATTAGTTTTAAAAAAATTGAACGTTTTGGATTTGGACTTTTAGACTTACAGGATAAGCTTACATTCTGTAAAGAGAACAACATTTCACTGTATGATGAATCTTATGGATTGACATTGAACAGTGAACGGGAATTAGCGATGTTTTACTTCACCTTATCATTGAAGAATGAAGATCATCGAGAAAAACAATTGCGCGGAATTAAAGATGCATTGCGCTTAAAAGAAGAAGGAAAAGGCGCATATGGTCGTCCGATTGCAGAGCTTCCAAAAGACTTTGAAGAAAAAATTATAACTTTAAAACGTGAGCATCGTCCGTTAGAGGCTTATCGGAAAGCTACGGGAATGAAAAAATCAACATTCTATAAATATGCCAAAATAATTCTTAGCAAATATCAGGATGATGATGAAGATGACGATTAAAAAACTGATGGAGACTCATCAGTTTTTTCATTTAAGTTCTTGAGTAACACCTCATTTAAATAATTTTATGTGTAAAGAATGATTAAGCCATGATTCCATTTGCTAATAGGCACGTAAGGAGGGATATGCAGATGATGATTTGCATTGCACCAGCGAAACGCATGCGCAATGATATCGCTTATTTAGACGCCCAGGGAACACCTAAGTTGCTAAAGGAAACCAAGCAATTGGCGAAGATTATGCAACAGCAGGATGTTAGTGCTTTACGTCATATTCTTTCCTGTAGTGAACGTATCGCCCAAGAAGCATATCAGATATTCCAAACTATGCAGTTAACACAAAATGTTGTACCGGCCCTGTTAGCCTATGATGGCATTCAATACACGTATATGGCACCGGATATCTTCAGTGATGAACAATTTGCCTATGTGCAAAAGCATTTGCGTATCTTATCTGGTTTTTATGGTGTCTTAAAACCACTGGATGGTGTAGTGCCTTATCGTCTGGAAATTAACAGTCTTTTACGTACAGACACCTTTTGCAATCTCTATGCCTTTTGGCAAGATAAGCTCTATCGTGAACTTATCCAAGAATCCTCTGTCATCGTTGATCTGGCAAGTGCGCAATATAGCCGTTGTATCACACGCTACAAACGTGATGCTATACGGTATGTGAAATGTCGCTTCATGGAAGAAACGAAGGATACTTTAAAAGAAAAAGGTGTCTATGTCAAAATGGCAAGAGGCGAAATGGTGCGTTATATGGCAGAGCACCAGATTACCGATATCGAGGATATCAAGCAGTTTCAAGGTCTTGGCTATCGTTTTCAAGAAGCCTTATCCAGTAGTGAAGAATTTATTTTTACCAGAGCATTTCCCAGGAAAAAATAAAGAGGATTTATAAGATGAGAGTTTTAATATTAGGTCCTCTCATATGTTTACTCGTACTTCTTAGCGTCTTCAAATAAAACAGGATAACATCAAGATGTAAAGACAATTTAGGATATGCCTTAACATATAAGAAAAGAAGGAAACAGATATACCATTTCCTTCTATTTTTATTATCTTTCTTCCCTATGTGTTTTGTAACAGTATTGATCGTTTCCTTATCAATACCATCCCACCTGCATGTGGAAGATCTATGCTTCTTTCATGGAATCAAGGATGCTTTCTACTAAATTATCAACTTCATTTGCATTGTTGTCATTTAAGGCAGAAATCATATTGACTTCACTGTTAAGAATGCTCATCTGTTTCATCTCTTCATCCAAGAATTCTTTCATCAAAGAACCGGATTTTGGTGCCCAAGAACCATTTTCAATGATACCTACGGTACGCTTCTGTAGATTTAATGCCTTCATATGCATCAGATAATCATGCATTACCGGATAAATACCTAGATTATAGGTAACACTTGCTAAAACGATATGACTATATTTAAAGGTTTCACTGATGAGGTAGGATACATGGGTATTTGATACATCATATAAGGCAATGTTGGTCATGCCTTTTTCTGCCAGTTTCGCAGCTAATACCTGAGCAGCACTTTCAGTATTTCCATACATAGACGCATAAGCAATCATCACACCGCATGTTTCTGGTTCATAACGACTCCATTTATCATATTTATCCAATAGATAGCCAAAGTCATTGCGCCATACCGGTCCATGTAGCGGACAGATATAGTGGATATCCAAGGTGGAGGCTTTCTTTAACAAGGCTTGTACATGTGGACCGTATTTACCAACGATGTTGGTATAATAGCGACGAGCATCATCAATCCAATCACGGTCAAAGTTCACTTCATCATTAAACAGTTTGCCATCTAAGGCACCAAAGGAGCCAAAGGCATCGGCAGAGAAGAGAATGCCATCGGTTGTATCAAAGCTAACCATTGCTTCCGGCCAATGGACCATAGGAGCTTCCACGAAGACGATGTTATGTTTACCGAAGCGAAAGGAATCGCCTTCTTTCACAGTCATGGTCTTATCATCAACATCAAAGCCAAACTGATGCATCAACATGATACTTTTCTCTGTGGAAATGATGGTAACATTTGGATAACGCAACAAGATTTCTTCAATGCTGGCACCATGATCAGGTTCCATATGATTAATTACCAAATAATCTAAGTCACGGCCATCTAATACATGTTCCACATTTTCTAAGAACTGACGGCAGATGGACCAATCTACGGTATCAAAGAGAACGGTTTTTTCATCCAGCAGCAAATAGGAGTTATAGGATACGCCGCGAGGAATCGGATGAATATTTTCAAATAGTGCTAAGCGATGGTCATTACCGCCTACCCAATACAGATCATCTACAACTTTTCTTACACAATACATACGTCTTTTTCCTCCTATTCAATCTCGATGAAGTTTTCTTTTTCTTCACCGCATTCTGGACAAATCCATTCTTCTGGTAGTTTATCAAAGGTTGTTCCTGCAGGTACATCACTTGCCGGATCGCCGATTTCCATATCATATTCATAGCCGCAGCCACTGCAGATATAGCGTTTATAAGAAGGTCCTTCTTTCTTGATAAATGGACGTTTCATCTTCTTCATTGGTGGAGCCGGCTGTTTTACACCCGTATCCAAAGCTTCCGCTAACAAAGGTAAGATTTCCATCAAATCACCTACAATACCATAATCGGCATTCTTAAAGATTGGAGCGTTTGGATTGTTGTTGATGGCAACGATGGTTGTCGCATCCTTAATACCTTTTAAATGCTGACCGGCACCGCTAATACCACAAGCTACATATAGATTGCCGCTAAACTTCTGTCCACTCATACCAACATAGCGATTTAATGGCACATATTTCAAAGTTTCCGCAACCGGACGAGATGAACCAATCGCAGCACCTAGTGATTTAGCAGCTTCTTCAATTAATTTCATGTTTTCTTTTGCCCCAATACCTTTGCCGGCACTGATCACACGTTCCGCATCGACGATTGGAGTATCCATCGCAATACCTACACTGAAATCATAACCATCTTTCTTCAATGCTTCAACTAGTTTTGCGACTTGTTCTTTTGGTGTGCCATCACGGAAGATCATTTTCTTACGTTCACCGGTAATGGATGTTTTTTTCCGTTTTGCCTTACCATCTTTTTTCATCTTACCGATGATATGGGACGCAATAACAACACGCTGAATCTCATTGGTACCTTCATAGATTGTACAGATTTTCGCATCACGATAAGCACGTTCGACTTCCATACCCTTTAAATAGCCACTTCCGCCAAAGATCTGTAAAGCATCATTGACAACCTCTAAGCAGATGTCTGAGGTATATTGTTTAGCCATAGCACTCTCCATGCCATAAGGTTCATGGGCTTCTTTTAATTCAGCAGCACTGTAAACAAGGAATCTAGCACAGCGTAATTTGGTTGCCATATCAGCTAGTTTAAAGGAAATTGCCTGTTGTTGGGCAATTGGTTTGCCAAACTGAATACGCTCTTTTGCATATTCTAAAGCATGTTCATAAGCACCCTGAGCAATACCTAATGCCTGTGCAGCAATTCCGATACGACCGCCATCAAGCGTAGCCATTGCAATCTTAAAGCCTTGTCCTTCTTTACCTAACAGGTTTTCTTTTGGTACTTTTACATTATTAAAGATTAATTCCGCAGTGGAAGAAGAGCGAATGCCCATCTTATCGTAATGATCTCCAAAGGTGAAGCCTTCCCATCCTTTTTCAACGATGAAAGCAGAGATACCATGTGTTCCGGCATCCGGATTTGTTGAGGCAAAGACAACATACGTATCAGCTACCGGCGCATTGGTAATAAAGATTTTACCACCGTTTAAGATATAATGATCACCCTCTAATACTGCCGTTGTTTCTGTTCCACCTGCATCACTACCGGCATTTGGTTCTGTTAACCCAAAAGCACCAAGTTTTTCACCCTTTGCTAAAGGTGTTAAATATTTCTGTTTTTGTTCTTCATTACCAAACGCAAAAATTGGATAGCTTCCTAAAGATACATGTGCTGATAAGATGACACCGGTTCCTCCATCAACTCTGGATAATTCTTCTACTGCAATCGCATAGCTTAAGACATCTGCTCCTGCACCGCCATATTCTTTGGGATAAGGCAAACCCATCATTCCCATGTCGGCAAATTTGGCAATTGCTTCGCTAGGGAATTCATTTTCCTTATCTAGCAAAAAGGCAATTGGCTTTACTTCGCTTTCCGCAAATTCGCGTACTTTTTTCCGTAGGTCTTCTTGTTTCTTGGTTGTTTGAAAAAGCATGTACATTTCCTCCTTATTTACACAATGCCAGTCATGAAGAGCTTCATGAGCAACCATAGGTTGAGAATTACATTTAATTAAAATTAAGAATTAAAATGAAATGTATTCTCACTTTCTGGTTATACAATATCAGAATGTAAGCGCTTTGTATAGCGATATGCACCAGCGAATTTTTCTTATGACAAAGTATGAAGATTTGGTGGTATTAGAATGCTGCTATTAAATTCTTATTAGGTAAGGCAGTGTTCATTTTATAACCGATAGATCGTTTTACTACTTGAATGAAAGTATAAGAACAATTACCACACAGGAACGAATAACCGATTCCCTATGAAAGTAGGAGAGCAATTATCCAAACAGGAGCTAACCATATGAAAGTATGAGAACAATTACCATTACAGGCACCAGTTGACCATTTTTTAAAAGCATCGTTTCTTTTTTGTTCAGGCGAATGCAACAGCGAGTTAACAGGCAGAATAATTGACAGTGAGGAATTAGTTTCGTATTCTATAACCGATGAAACAGGAGGATTCCTATGTTAGAAAGAAACGGTGTAGTATATTATATTCTTGGCTCACATATTCAATGCGGTAAAGTGAGCGATATCAAAATAGAGAAGGGAGAGCTTTTTTTTCTGATTGATACGTATGTCCTATGCGATGAGGATAATTGGATCGCTGAGGAAGAAATTGGCAAGAGTGTGTTTTTTACGGAAGTAGAAGCGCAACAACATTATGGAAGTGGTCATAGCTTGCCTACCTGTTGTTGTGGATGAGGAAGATGATGAAGGTGAATGAAAAGTAGAAGGGTTGATAAGTAGAAGGGTTGATAAGTAGAAGGGTTGATAAGTAGTTGGGAAAAGAAAAAGTCCTAAAAGATGAACGTAAAGATGAAGATGAAAATAAAGAATTTGTTGTTATGCAGGGAGGAAACGGTAGCTTAGGCAAAAGGAAGAAAACGGTATGAGAAACTTGCATGATATAGAATGAGCGATAGCGTAAAAAAGATTTCTGATAAGAAAAAGGTTTTTGGTCGTAAGAAAGCAATTTAACTAATCTAGGATGTGAAAGAATTGTGACATGAGTTTAGCTGGCACGTAAGCTTTCGCTAAAATGTGCTATAATGAAAGCAGTTAAGGAAGTGATGTGCATGGAACAAGAATCCTTGTTTTATCAGGATTTACAAGATCCTTTGGCAAGTCGATTACGACCACAGAGCTTAGAAGATTATGTAGGGCAAAAACATCTGATTGGTAAAGGAAAGGTCCTATGGAATCTAATTGAAAAAGATCAAGTAACCAGTATGATTTTCTGGGGTCCACCCGGTGTTGGTAAGACAACTTTGGCTAGGATCATCGCTCATAAGACACAATCCCGCTTTATTGATTTTAGTGCTGTCACAAGTGGCATACGAGAAATCAAACAAGTCATGAAAGAAGCAAGTGATGCCAGAGCGTTTGGAAAACGAACTATTTTATTCGTAGATGAGATTCATCGTTTTAACAAGGCACAACAGGATGCTTTTTTACCTTATGTGGAAAAAGGCAGCATCATCTTAATTGGAGCGACAACGGAAAACCCTTCCTTTGAGATTAATTCTGCCCTCTTATCGCGATGTAAAGTATTTGTTTTAAAAGGTTTGGAAACCAGTGATTTAGTGGAATTATTACAACATGCGTTACAGGATGAAAAAGGCTTTGGAACTTTAAATGTGCAGATGGAAGATAGCATGTTGGATATGATTGCCCAGTTTGCCAATGGAGATGCCAGAGTCGCTTTGAATACCTTGGAAATGGTCGTATTGAATGCGGAAAAAACAGATGAAGGGTATCTTGTCACAAAAGAAACGCTGGAGCAGTGCATCCATCAAAAATCCTTATTGTATGATAAAAAAGGGGAAGAACATTATAATCTAATCAGCGCTTTGCATAAATCCATGCGCAACAGTGATGTGCAGGCAGCTATTTACTGGCTTGCACGTATGTTAGAGGCTGGAGAAGATCCATTGTATGTGGCAAGAAGATTGGTACGCTTTGCCAGTGAGGATGTTGGTATGGCTGATAGTCGGGCACTAGAAATCTGTGTGGCGGCATATCAGGCATGTCATTTTATCGGGATGCCTGAATGCAGTGTACATCTGACACATGCTGTTACTTATTTATCCTTAGCACCTAAAAGCAATGCTTTATATATGGCTTATGAACATGCGAAAGAAGATGCTTTAAAGATGATTAGTGAACCAGTACCACTACAAATTCGCAATGCGCCGACTAAATTAATGAAGGAACTTCATTATGGGGAAGGATACCAGTATGCGCATGATTATGAGGATAAGCTGACAACCATGCAATGTTTGCCACCTACTTTACAGGGAACGATTTATTATGAACCCACCATGCAAGGTTCTGAGAGTAAGGTCACTGCACGTATGAAGCAGATT
Organism: Longicatena sp.; assembly: GCF_982403165.1. Taxonomy (NCBI): domain Bacteria; kingdom Bacillati; phylum Bacillota; class Erysipelotrichia; order Erysipelotrichales; family Erysipelotrichaceae; genus Longicatena; species Longicatena sp. The sequence goes on along the minus strand of NZ_CEVYEL010000036.1, from coordinate 6,546 downwards.
GAGGAATGGCGCAAGAAGCATAAGTAATATATAAAAAATATGGCATAAAAAGGAAGAATAGGTCATTTTCTGCATGAAAAAGGGAAATCATTAATATGTTCTTTCCGTTAGAAACATGCTATACTTGTGTTAGTTAAAGATAACATCATAAAGACACTGTGTATGGTTTTAAAAATCATGGACATAGTAAAAAAGGAGGACTTGAATATGAATGAGAAAAGAAAATTAGTATTGGTAGGTACCGGCTTTGTCGGTATGAGTATGGCATACAGCTTCTTAAACACTGGCGGTATTGATGAATTGGTTTTGATTGATGTTAATCATGATAAAGCTGTAGGAGAAGCGATGGACTTACAGCATGGACTTCCTTATGCACGTGGAAAAATGACGATCAAAGCTGGTGGTTATGAAGAATGTAAAGATGCAAGCATCGTTGTGATTACAGCCGGTGTTACGATGAAGGAAGGCGAAAGTCGTCTGGATATTGCGGCCAAAGACACGATGATCTTAAAAAGCGTGACTGAAAACATCATGAAATCAGGCTTTGATGGTATTATTGTAGTTGCCAGCAATCCGGTTGACAGCATGACCTATGTTGCTCAAAAAGTAAGTGGTTTACCAAAAGAAAGAGTTATTGGTTCTGGTACGATCTTAGATACTGCCAGATTGCGTTATCTGATGAGTGAATATCTGGATGTATCTTCCAGCAATATTCATGCCTATATTATGGGAGAACATGGAGATTCCAGTTTTGTACCTTGGACAAATGCCTATGTTGGATGTAAGAATTTATTAGATATTCTGGATGAACAAGGTAAAGACTTAAGTGATCTGCATGAAATTTATACACAGGTACAGCAGGCTGGTTATGAAATTATCAAACGGAAACGTTCTACGTATTATGGAATCGGGCTTTCTTTGAATCGTTTGGTGCATGCTATCTTGGACGATGAAAATGTGATCTTAACAATTTCTGCATATCAGGAAGGTGAATATGGCCAGGAAGGCTTATATATTGGTGTTCCTGCTATTATCAACCGCAAAGGTATTCGTGAAATTGTAAAATTAGAATTAAATGAAGTTGATCAGGCAAAATTTGATGCTAGCTGTGAAACATTGCGCAGCATCAACACAGGAACGATTGACCCATTGTTATAATTGATGTGCTCTCTTGGCAAACGTTAGCAGCGTTTGAACGGAGAGCTTTTTCTTTCTTTATGGGAATCTAAAATTTCTTAGTAAAAGGCAAAAAGGACATTCGATAGCTATACACATGCCATCATAAAGGTATAGCGCATAGGGGGGATAAGAAGGCGTGTTACTTTCTCTATAGGAGTAATTTGTGTAAGGATGAAGCATCTCATCTAGTTTCTGATGTCAATTGTAACTTTGCAAGTGTATGGATTTATGCTATGATAACAGCGTTAAAATGGTAAAAGGTTATTGTTAAAAAGCAATGGTAAGGCCTTTTACAATCGTGATAAAGTAGTATGAAAAGGGGTAATCGAAGATGAATAAGGCAATGATTTCGACATGGAAAATGTCGTATGATGGAATGCTGAAGGCAAAAGATATATTGCAGCAGGATGGCTCTGTACAGGCGGCAATCTTAGCTGCTATTCAGGATGTAGAAGCTAGAGAAGAATTTATCTCTGTTGGACATGGCGGTTTGCCGAATGCGCAGGGACATGTGCAGTTGGATAGTGCTTATATGAATGGAAATACGCTTGGTTTTGGTGGTATCATCGAAGTTGAAAATGTTGAAAGTCCAATTGCGGTAGCGGCTAAGCTAAGTGATTATAAAGTAAATTGTTTACTGTCAGGCAAGGGTGCGGAGGCCTTTGCACAAGAAGAAGGTTTTGCTTTTCAAAATCACATGACGCCTCAAAGTAAAAAACGATGGCAAGATAAACAAAAAGAAGACATGGAATTAAAAGCATATGAAGGACATGATACAGTTTGTGTGCTAGGAAAGTGTCAGGATGAGCTAGCAGCAGGAGTATCTACCAGCGGATTGTTTATGAAACATGAAGGACGTGTAGGAGATTCTCCAATCATCGGTTCCGGTTTTTACAGTGATGCCCTGTATGGAAGTGCTGCAGCTACCGGATTGGGAGAAGATATCATGCGTGGATGCTTATCCATTCGCATAGTCGATGCCATGGCAGCAGGTATGTCTGTACAAGCAGCCGTCGATACAGTATTAGATGCACATGTAAAACGCATGCAGATGGCCAATCGTACCTGTGATGCGATCAGTGTGATTGCTATGGATAAGGATGGGAATTGTGGCGCTTCCACAAATATTTCAGAATTTCCATATGTTGTCATTCAAGAAGATGACATCAAGTTAATGGTTGCGACTTATCAAAATGGAAAGCATGACAACTTTGAAGCAGATGCCGCATGGATAAAGCAATATACCGGAGATTAGGTATACATGCGCAAAAAACAGATTTAAAGCTTTTAGGTATGCTGAAAGCTGATTGGAAATGATATAAGCAATAAGAAAAAACGTAGCATGAAAAGATATGATCACTTCTAAGTAGACAACGTAAATAAAGAAAACGTTGTCTATAAAAGAAATGATGTGCTACGTTTTTTTAAACACTTTTTTATATCTTTTTTTCTTTTTGTCATCTTTTCAATCATGAAGGGCTTATTAGAAATCAGTTGAAAGAAATGCTTACATAAACACTATCGATAATAGCTAACCTTTTCAGGATCATACTGATCAATTCTTGTCTTATCTTCTGCACTGTATCCAACAGCAACGACAGCAACAGGCAATAGATGATCTTTTAAATGGAAATACTCTTTAAACTTGCTAATGCGCTCTTTTGAAGGGCCAACAGCACACCAACAAGTGCCAAGGCCTTGATGCACACCTTCAATCAACATATTTTCAATGGCAGCGGCAGCATCTACATACAAATATTCATCGACTGGATTTGCGTTGCGATCTCCCATAACGAGAATCGCACAATAGGCTTCTTTCATCATCCCGGTATAAGGCTGAAGCTCTGTCATATGATTTAATGTTTCTCTATTCGTGATGACTAGAAAACGCCAGCTCTGTGTGTTTCTGGCCGTTGGTGCATTCATGGCAGCTCTTAACATTTCTTCTAATTTTGCTTGTTCCACTTCACGATTTTGATAATGGCGAATACTAACACGATTAAATAGTTCCTCTAATATAACATGATGCCTCCTTTTCTATCAGTATAGCACAGAAATGAGAAACATGTATCGCGAATGCATGGTTGATGATAGTATCGTATGATAGAGGAGAAAAGCGATGTTGAAAAAAGCAATTGTCATGATGATTCATAGGAAGATTTTGTTTCTTTACTTGTTCACATCATGATGATATTGAATATGCATAATGTATGAAAAAAAGAGTTCCTGTGAAGTGAACCCAATTATTTGGACAAAAAGTAAATAAGCTAAATCAAGTAGTTAATAAGGATTGATTTCTGTATTGTACAGGAGTTAATCCTTTTAATTTGGTTGTTATTCTCTGAGTATTATAATACGTAATATATTCTTCCATGGCAAGTTCTAATTCTTCTAATGTTTTATATTCATATTCATGTCCATAAAACATTTCATTCTTCATCTTACCAAAGAAATTCTCCATAGGAGAGTTATCTAAGCAATTTCCTTTACGTGACATGGATTGAATAATCCCTTTCTCTTCTAGGCTTTTATGATAAACTTCCATTTGATATTGCCATCCTTGATCAGATTGAAAGATTAATCCATTAAGGTTTAGATGTTTGTCAAATGCTTGATCAAGCATGTCCTTTGTTTGTTTAAAATTAGGACTTTTCGATATGCTGTAGGATATGATTTCACGATTATGTAAATCGATGATTGGGGATAAATACAGTTTACCTGCTCCTATATGAAATTCAGAAACATCTGTCGACCATTTCTGATTGCACCGTGTTGTTTCAAAATTTCTCTCATAATAAGTTTTGTGATTTTCTTTATCGATAACTTGTGTAAGCAGTTGGTTTTTTACAGTGCCATTCATATCACCTTTATAAGACTTGTATTTTGCTTTTGGTGTAACGCCATATAAGCCCATCACAGACATCAACCGTTTTACCTTCTTATGATTCATCATAAACCCTTTATTTATCAATTCTAGCGTGATTCTGCGGTATCCATAACGACCTTTATGTGTATAGTAGATATCAATAATAGTGTTCATAACTTTATCGTTCTTCATATCCTTATTGGTCTTAGATAAAGTATAATAATATGTAGATCTTTTCAGTCTTGAAATATGTAGAAGAATACGAATTGGGTATTTACGCTGTAATTCAAAAACAACCGCTACTTTTTCTTTGATTGTTGATTCTTCCTTGCCTGAATTACAGCTCTCAATTTTTTTAAATATTCATTCTCCGCTTCTAAATATAAATTTTTATCTTCAAGATATTTAATCTTTTCCTCTGGTGTCATATCTTTATAATCTTTATTTACAATGTTTTTCTTTGGCATAGTTGGAGGCCTTCCTTTTTTCCTCTCTACTATAACATATCCATTCTCTTTATACGACTTAATCCAATTAAATAATATACCATCTGAAGATAGTCCATACTCAATTGCAGTGGACATAATCGTGTGATGTTGATGTAAGACTTTGTTTATGATTTCTTCTTTTAATAAAGGAGAGTAGTGCCTATTCTTATCTTTCCTTAGAATATCTTCACCATGTTCATCTATTAGTTTTATCATGTAATATATATTACCCTTAAGAACAGAATATTCTTTTGACAATGATTTTAAGTTTTCTCCTTGCTTTCTTCTTTTATATATTTCTATTTTTTGTTCTCTTGTAAGTTTTGACATTTAAAAATGAACCCCTTTCATTTGATTGTCCAAACTTTGGGGTTCATTTCACTGTGTTGGAACTCTTTAAAGAATCAAAGATTAATTGAATAAGGTGAGTATTACTTTCCTACATTGGAAGTAATCACAATATTATGCATTCGCTCATTATTGTAAGCCGTTAGATATTTACGATCTTGTTTCATCAAGGTATCAATTGTCACAAATTGAAAACCTTGTGCATCCAATTCTTTTAACACCTTTTTAACACCTTCTACAGTCTCTTTATGAATATCGTGCATTAAGACAACTTCATAACCAACGGAAGCCCCTTTTTTAATAATACTTGTCATCATTTCCGGATTATGATTTTGCCAATCCAAGGAATCAATATCCCAACCAACCATATCTAAACCACATACGGAATCCAATGTATTACCAATTGCTCCATAAGGCGGACGGAAATAGCGAGGCTCAAAGCCGGTCGCTTTAAAGATGACATCATTTGGTTTATAAACTTCTTCACTTACTTGTTTTTTGGTTAACGTATTTGTTACAGCGATACCTTGTGAATGATCCCAAGAATGGTTACCAACTTCATGTCCGCGTTTATATACTTCTTTTACTAAATCTGGATTCAGATCCGCATTTTGTCCTAACATGAAGAAAGTTGCTCGTCCACCATATTTTTCAAATTCATCCATAATCGCTTTCGTATTTTCACTAGCCGGTCCATCATCAAAGGTAAAGGCAATTAATTTCTTTCCTTCTTTCACAGCCGGCTGCGCAGCTGGGATGATAGGATCTTTCATATAATAAGAAGGAATTTTAGCATTTGTCAAAGCTATGTATGGTTTATGATCTTCATAAACAACATCTAATGTTTTTGATGCATTTGCGTCAAAATAGAAGGAGACTTTCTTATCCTGCAAAATGAAGCTGTTCAAATTTGCAATTTTTATCTGATCTTCTTTAAAACCATTTTCTTTTGCCAGTTTTTTCAGCATCACAATATAATCACGGCGTAAAACATCTTTTACATCCATTAATTTTTTACGCTTAATATCGTAATTATAAGATACGTCTTCTTTCTTTAAGACTTTATCATTTTCATCTTTAATAACTTGATGGAAAGTTAATGTGATATAACTGTCATATAGCAGTTTACTGTCATAATCCACCATAATATATTGCATGCCGCTATGCTTTTTATCTACTTTTACATGTTTTTTCCGATAGTTAGCGACAAGATCATTCATCACTTTTTCTTGATATTCAGGATAATGTACAGATAGATAATAAACATCTTCTTCCTTCTGACTATCATGTTGCAATTCCCCATATAATTTAGTCTTTTCGTTATAAGCATCATATTTTTCATATGGATTGGTTGCTAACATCTTGATCCCCACAAAGATTCCAGCCACAATAACGATGATCCCGGCCATAATAATTGCCAAACGATCCCATCGTATGTGACTTCTTCTGCTTTTTTTATATTGTGTCATGTAAATCCTCCTGTACCCTATAGTTTTTCATATTTTCTTCATTATATCAGACATTTGTCGAATTAGGTAAAATTCTGACTGACTATTTTTGCATTCATATTGGCATGAAAAAGCTTTTTTGCATGTTGTTGTCTTAATAGAAATGTAAGAAAAGACATCTTTATTATGACATATATTTTTATAATTTTCTCTTAAC
>NZ_CEVYEL010000035.1:0-27063 GCF_982403165.1 Longicatena sp. | reverse complement strand
TCGCTAAAGCTCTACGGAACCCCCAGACTATCTGGGGGTTTTCTCATACAAAAAAAGAAAATCATCGGGTGTGATTTTCTTTTTTTATTGTTTTAGGCTATTTCGGCAATCTTATCCATGATGAGTTTCCAAGCCAATGCCGTATCTTTTTCAAATGTTTTGGGATCTGCTTGAAAGTTTACGGGCATTGCTTTTTTATAAGGTGTAAAACCTAATCGCAAATACATGGCAATTGCCACATAACTGTTTGTTTGCGTAGTTAAATACAGAGGTTCTGTTACCTGCATAGAGGCATACAACCGAATCGTTTCAATCATTAATGCCTTAGCTATCCCTTTTCTTTGATGATGCTCATCTACACCTACCCAATGCACACGCATTCGTGTATGACCAAAATGCTCGCCTTCCCATACAGAGCTTGTACCGGCAAGCCTTCCGTTTTCATCAACGACTAGTAGCATTTGTTTCTTCACTTTTTCCGGCTGTGATAAAAATGTTTCCTTAAAATATTGCATTCCCTGTGCAAAATTCGTTAACTGACCTAATGCCACATGCAAGCGCACCCAATCTTGACTATAACGCGCATCAAAAGGTATGACTCGATATCCTTCTGCCAAATGGTATTCCATCTTTTCCGGTAGTTCTGTTAGTTCCATTAATACCGGATAATAAGGTATCGTTTTATCTAACGTTGTCATCTGCATCTCCTCCTTATCTATTTCATATGTATTCTTTACAATGGCATGTTACCTAAAATATAAGGAAAGACCCGAACATAGATTCGAGTCTTATTGTAATTCTATCGTATAGGAATAACGATCTCCTGGATAATAGGAAACCGTATATTCTAACACACGTCCATCATGATCATAAGATACACGCTTACGCACCAGTAAGGCCTCGCCTTTTTTCATTTCTAGCTTTTCGGCAATTTCCTTCGTCGCTGTTACGGCATAAAAGCTTTCCTTACTACGTGATGGCTTGTTTATGTGAAGTTCATCCAGCAATGCATACATACTGCCCTGATAGCGGGTATCATCTAAAGGCAGATTGCGGTCTTTAGAAAAATAGCTGATGAAGTAAACCATTGGTGCCCCATCTCCAGTACGTACACGGGACAGACGATATACTTGTTCCTGCAAAGGACAATGAAATACCTCTGCCACTTCTTTATCTGCTACGGTCATTTCAATATGCACATAGCTAGTGCCAGGCGTAATTCCTCTTTCCAGCATTTCATTCGTAAAGCTTTTGATACCAATCAGTTCTTCTTCAATCTTATTCTGGAATATGACTCTTGTGCCCTTTCCTCTGGCACGTTCTACCAATCCTTCCGTTTCCAATTGGGCAATCGCCTGTCTTGCCGTGATGCGTGATACACCAAAGCGTTTTTGCAGCTGCGCCTCACTTGGAATGGCATCTCCTGGGGCATATTCATTGGATAAGATTTTATCCTTAATAATTTTTTTGATTTGAATATACAGAGGAATTGCACCTTTGTTAAAATCGAGTTGCTCCATGAACTCACCTCCGTGAATCCATTATAGCATGTCTTATTTTATTTTAGGAAAATTTTCTTACGTAAGCTTTCAGAACACCGATTTTCTTACCTTGAGATTCTCCATATGGGCGAATCGTATATTCCCCGACACTTGCTGGAATGATGAAGGTTTCCGCATAATGAACAACAAATGGCGCAAAAGCATTCGTTGGACTTTCAATGACTGCTTCTCTTCCTTCTACCAGATTCAGCATATGCACCCCATCATCGGTAGTGTGATGCGTTACATCATCCATCCAATAACGTCTGGTTTCGATAAATTCCAATTCATGAAGACCGGTATGTTCTTCCACATAATGTTCACCACGTGATACTTCATAAATCGCATTAACTAAATTCTTTTCTACCCATGGTGTCGTACGGTCCCACTGAATGACTTCTTTTCCATGTTCGATATGCACCGGACGTGGACGGCCATCTAAACCTAAACGATCCCAATCCCATAATTTAAAGGTAAAAATATATGGTGTAGCACTGATTTCCAAAACCATTGCATTACTTCCAGAACAATGGCAAGTACCTGCCGGGATTAAGAAATGGTCATGCTTCTTTGCCGGAAATTTATTAATATATTTTTCTGCATCAAAGGACATTTCGCCTTGATTCGCTTTACGCAAATCTTGAATCATTTCATCCTTTTGAATACCTTCTTTTAACCCAAGATATACGACAGCATCATCTTCTGCATCTAAAATATAATAGCTTTCATCCTGTGTGTAAGTCATACCGAATTGTTTTTTAATATATTCCGTCAGTGGATGTACCTGAAGACTTAAATTCTGTCCGCCCATGGTGTCTAAGAAGTCAAAACGAATTGGAAATTCTGCCCCAAAACGTGCGAATACCTGTGCACCCAATAATGGTTTTGGCTGGTATAATACCAAATCCATAGCTGGGATTTCTACCGTAATGTCATGAAATCCTAAATATAAAGAGTTCTCTTCCGGTACGCCATCAAAGCTCCAGGCGAAATTTTGTTTGGAACGATCAAGGTCACAAACCTCTTTCATCCACTGGCCTCCCCATACACCCGGATCAAAATATGGGACTGTACGGAATGGCTGTTTTGCGATCTGCTGTAATGCACTGCGGAAGGCATCGCCACTGATCATCTTTGGCTCCATCTTTTTATTTGTATCGCATACATAGTCCATTCGTTCAAATAAAGATGCTTTATGCTTATCCGCAATACGCCATTCAATAAAGAAGCCACGTTTATTTTTACGCAATGGATCTTCATCATAATTGCTGCATTTATAATTGCCCATGCCTGCGCGATAACGCATTTGAATTTCCCAGCGAGCCATATCGAAATAAACCAGAGTATCCCCTGGATGTACCAAAGCAGCTCCAAAACCATAAAGCAAAACCAAACCATCACATGCCATAACCTGTTGCTTTGCCTCTTCCAGTTTCGTCAAATCAATAAAATCAATGACATCTCCATAATACATCTTACCAAAGACGCGATCATCCGTTATATGATATTTCAATTGTTCACTGATAGTTTTTTCTTCTTTAAAAAGATCTATCATATTAATTACTAATGCTGGATGCAGTTTCATTAATTCCGGCAGAATTTCATCATCAAATACCCCCGGATACACATCAGCAACCAGTACATGACGTCCTGTATTGCAGTGTTTTTTCAATTCATCCAAAATAGGCGCATAACCAGCCCATGCGCTGTCATCATATCCCTCTATATACGTTGTCGGGAATTTGTTGTAATTGCTTTTCATTCTTCTTCTCCTCTCACAAATACCAGTTTTCCTTTTTCCTTCATTACGCGATAGCCGAATGGCATCGCATCTACCGCTGCATAATCATGTCCGGCATCACAACCCCAGCAGGCAGCCACTTTCATATCCTCATCTCCTGTATTGATCAGACGATGTGCAAGATGACCGTCAATGTGATGCAGGCTTCCCTCAGACACTTCTTCTGCCCAAGTATTTCCTTCTTCATCCATCAACATTAACAATCCTTTTCCACTGACACCGAAATAAAATTCCGCACAGTCACGATCTTCATGCCAATGTCCGCGTGTCATATTGCATTCTCCTGCTACACAAAGTGGATGTAACACGGTCAGTCCCCAGTTTAAATTGCCCCGCTTGGCATCACCTTTTGTGTAGGAATATACATCATACATCACTGTGTTTTCATCCAGATCACCTACTTTGGCAAAGAAGGATTTGGCATCCTTATACCGTTTCGTGCCAACCGCAACATCACTTCCTTCCATTACGGAATGTATATCGAATGTTACCGGTGCTTTTACTACCTTCATACAAGTTCCTCCCATTCCTTTTTCTTTATTTCAGGATGTGCGACAAATAAGAATTTATCCGGATCCTCCTGAAACTGCGTATAAATCGGTTTTCCTTTTTCAATACCAAATTGTGGATATTCTTTGGCCTCACAAATGGTAAGGTTTCCTTGGCTGTAGCTAGGATTCATTTCCCAGGTAATATTACCCGCTTCATCCGCCAGTGGGAAAAAAGCAATACCATTGTGTTCACGCACTTCCTGATATGCAAAGCCATAATCTCTGACACACCATGCCCCAAAGCTCATGTTCTCATGAATATTCGCATTCACCGTCGCATGCACCCAACCCGGTGGCACGATGACAACATCACCCGCTTTGGCATGTACGGCATAACAATTTCCGGCATCATCACCGCCATACTGCTGCATATAAATATACGCCTCACCGCTCCATATTTCATAAACCTCACAGGTGGATGCATTACAAGAAGGGGATATCGCATGAATATGTCCTTGTGAGCGGACAGGTTCCTTCCCGATTCTTCCTTTCGCATATGCAACTGCACCATATAAAAGATTGCGCTGTACAATCGCTTCGCGATCCTTTTCCATACCGACATCCATAGCTATACTGTATAAAACATCCGGTCCATCCGCATCTGCATCCGCCAATGAAGAACGAATATCATTAAGATGCCGCTTTTCACAAATCGGTCCAAATGCGCCATCGCCATAGGAAAACGTTAGTGTTTCTTCCTCCATATGGATGGCAAATCCAGGGTCAAATTCCATATCTTTCCTCCTAATTGTTATAACATTATATCTTGCTTGATTTTATTCTAGTAAACCACTGAATAAATGTCAATAAAAGTGCTGAAATTTCCGAAATTCGTTATACCAATTCCATGGAATTGACCTATCTTTTCGATCTTTTTTCATAGGAAATGCCCAAACAAGCTATGGTATGCGCATAAAGCGAAAAGCTCTTCCATCCTGCAAATAGAAGAGCTTCTGAATTACCCCTGTTGAATAAGACGCATTTTAAAGGTATTACGTTCTCCATGATAATATGCCGTGGAATATTCCACACACCGATCATCCGCCGTATATGCCTTTGTTTTTACATACAAGATTACTGCCGGCTGTTCCATATGCAACAATGACTGGATCTCTTCATCTGCCAAACGTGCTTCTACCACACGATCAACATAAGCTATTTTACATTGATACCTTTCCTCCATAATCTGATAAAGGGAAGATGTTTCAAAATCATGTTGGGCAATGTCCGGAAATACTGTACTTGGCACATACGTTTCCACGACGACCATTTCCTTTTCATCAGCATACCGCAGCCGTTTTAAATACAGTGATGTTTCACTCTCCCATAATGATTGACAACCTTCCGGTGTAGGAAGTGTTTCTTTTTGTAACACCTTTGTGCTTGGCACTAAACCTAAGCTTTTCATCTCTTCGTCATAACTGCTTAATTTCATAAAGAAATTGCCTTCTACTTTCGGTACCGAGACAAACGTGCCTTTTGCTTTTTGTCTGGTTATATACCCTTCATGTATTAACTCCGCAAATGCCTGACGAATCGTTGGTCTTGATATATCTAAGAGTTCACAAAACTCTGCCTCTGTCGGTAATTTATCACCAGGTTTATAATAGCCGTTTTCAAACAATTCCAAGATTGCCGATTTCAACTGATAATATAATGGAACAGGAGAATTTTTCGCAATGCGAAAATGCTGGCGCAGGTTTTTATCGATCATATACATGCCTCATTTCTCTTTTTATTATAAAGGATTTTTTTCTATTTGACAATGAAAATATCTTAATGTTATAATGTAATTACATTAAAGGAGGACATCGTTATGGACACAACAAAATTAACCGCTAAAACACTTGCAAGTGTATTTGATCACACCTTTTTAAAGGCCTATGCAACACATGAGGATTTTGATAAACTCTGCCGTGAAGCGAAAGAAATCGGAGCCGCGATGGTTGCCATCAATGCTTCACCGGTAACCTATTGTAAAGAACAACTCAAGGACAGTGATGTGCATGTGGGAGCAGCCATCGCCTTTCCTTTAGGGCAGACAACACTGGAGACAAAGATTTTAGAAACGCAGAAAGCAATTGCAGATGGTGCCGATGAAATTGATTATGTCATCAACATCGGAGAAGCAAAGATGCATCATTGGGATTATCTTGAAAAGGAAATGCGTGAAATCACACAGGTATGTCATAAACATGGGATCTTATGTAAAGTTATATTTGAAAACTGCTATTTAGAAAAAGAAGAAATTCGCAAGCTTGCGGAAATAGCTAAAAAAGTGAAACCGGATTATATCAAAACAAGTACCGGCTTCGGTACTGGCGGAGCTAGTGTAGAAGATGTAAAACTGATGAAAGAAACCGTAGGCGATGCAGTGAAAGTAAAAGCAGCCGGAGGCATTCGCGATTGGGCAACATGCAAAGCAATGCTGGAAGCAGGTGCAGAACGTATCGGTACGAGCAGTTCATTAAAAATCTTAGATGAATTTAAAAAAGAAAGAGGATAACCACATGAAAAGAATCATTATTACCGGTGGCAATGGCTTTATTGCCTCTTTAGTTAAAGAATCCTTAAAAAACACAATGGATGTGGTGGCTATGACGCGAAAAGATGCAGATTTTGCTGATCCGGATGCAGTCAGAGCCTGGTTTGAAAAGCAGGAATTCGATTATGTATTCCATACCGCAGCAATGGCACAGACAGCGGATTGTGAGAACTATCCTGAACTCACCTATCGGGTGAATGTGGAAAGCACAAAAGTTATTGCCGATATCTGTCAAGAACGACATGCTCGCTTGCTTTTTATCAGTACAGAACAATGCTTTAACGCTAAGACTTGTGCAGGTCCATTTAAAGAAGAAGACAGCTTGTGCTCTATCACAAAATATGGACAGCACAAAGTGGAATGTGAAAACTATATCACTTCCCATCTGGAAGATTATCTGATTCTTCGTTTCTCTTGGATGTTAGGCATGAATCGCCCCGGCATTAAGGCAAGTCCTAACATCATACGCAACGTCATGCATGCTCTGTTCTATCAACAGCCGACAAAATTTACCGTAAATGAAATCCGTGGTATGACCTATGCCCAAAAGCTGGCAGATCAATTCGCAAACATCATGGAGCTGGCATCCGGTATTTATCATATCTCGGATACCAATACCCACAACACCTATGAGTCAGCAAAAATAGTAGCTCGTAAATTAGGCTTCGATGAAGAAACCATCGATCGCTATATTTTACCTGATCATGAACGCTATAAAGAACGTTTCCGTGACTATCGTCTCGATCATCAAAAGATAGAAGAGGCCGGCATCCATTTTGGCACCTTTGAAGAAAATGTAGATGCCTGTTTAAAAGATTTCGGCTGGTTGAAATAGCTAAATAGACAGATTTATTAAACAATCTGTCTTTTTTATATGCGTTGTAAACGGATACAAGTGATGACGAATATCACTTCGCATTTTTACATATCAATGCTATAATAAGGAAGATAATGAAAACACCCAGGATGATTTATCATCTTACAGAATGGAGGATACTATGAAATTAGCATTTCTGGTACATACAAGCCGTGATTATGAAGAAGTAATTGAAATGATCAATCAATTGACTAAGCAAGGTGATCATGTCTTCATCATGATCAATGATAACGATTTAAGAGACAAAGTAGCCTTTGTATATACAGATTATTTACGTGTACACGTATCACGCACGCAAGAATATGCCCAAGAAGGAGATCTCTCTTTAGCAAGAGGAACCATCATTCAAATGAAAGAAGCAATCGAAAAAGATGATTTCGATTATTTCATTAATTTAACAGATGGTATGATGCCCTTAAAGAGTCGTAGTGAAATTGTTGCATTTCTAAGCGAACATGAAGGAAAAGATTTTTATTATGATGCCACAGCCGATTATGATCAGGTGGCCCTAAATAAAAAAAGTAAAAAATATTATCCGTTTACCAATGCTTTAGATTTTCCTAGAAATAACTTTCTGCGTTCCCTATCAAAAGCCAGCGGTTCTTTCTTTTCCATGTTTGGTATACGCCGTAAGAGTGAAGAAGTATATCGCATCGGCAGCCCTTGGTTCATCTTATCAAAAGCGAGTGCTAAAATCTTAGCTGCGCATTTTGATTATGTATCTGAATCCTACAAGCTTTCTTGGTATGCGGAGGAACAATACATACCGATGATGATGCAGAAGTATGTATATGTCAATGGTCGAAAAGATGATCATATCAATCAAGATTTGCGTGTTGTCGGTCCAAATGGAACTTGGGTAGAAAGTAGCGATGCCAAACCATTAGCGGAAGAAACTTTAAAAGCACATCCGGAATGCTTATTTGGAGGCAAGATCACGGCAGAAGATACCTTATATTTATATCATGAATATTTTGATATTTATAATCGTGATTATGAAAAAGTTGCTCAAAAGGAAAAACGTGATATTGATCCAAATGCTTTGATTGATGCTCTGACAAAATCATCTGTTGAATAACACCACAAAAGAGCCCTGCAGGATGCAGATGGCTCTTTTCTTTTTCAAATGATAGTATGTATAAATACTGTGCTTCATACTTTTCATAAAGTATTCGCAAGCCAAAATGTATTTTCTTTCGGCTTTTGATAGTTTTTTTCCAGCATGGCCACATGAGATAAAAAATCTGCATCATCAAAATATTTTGCCTTTGCCAAACAGCTCTGAACACAAGCCTGGCATTTTATACAAGTTCCGATAATTTCATAAAAGTTTTCAAAAGAGATAGCCCCCATAGGACAATGGGTAGCACATATCCCACATTTAGTACAGAGATCGAGTCTTGTTTTGGGCATTGCTTTAAGGAAGTGTGCGGGTGTTCCATCTTCTTTGAGTGGCTTATAATACGATCGTTTCGTTGTCATCTTCGTTGTAAGTACAGCCATATCCTTTGACAAATCATTTTCCAATAGGGTATGCATAAGTTGCATTAGAAATTGACGTAATGCTTCTTTATCCTCTTCATTAGGTCGAAAGGTTGCCAGTTTCTCTGTAAAGGCATGTTGGCAAGACATAGCTGCTGCACCTATGACACGAAAACCATGCAAATGCAGTTCTTGGATAGCTTCATCTACCGCCTGATCATAAGAACGATTGCCATAGGTAAGGATAGCTAACGCAAGGGTGTTATCCCCTTGTAAATGATTTTGCAGAAAGGGCAACATCTTATTAGGCAGTCTCCCTGCATAAACGCTGGAACCAAACAACACCAACGCATCTTTAGGGAAAACATAGGTTTCTTTACGCATAGCAGGCAATGTAAAATCAATATAGGTAATCGGAAGATGGAGATATTGTTGTAATGTTTCAGCCGCTGTTTCAATTACTTTTCTGGTATTGCCACAGGCACTGTAATAAACCCCATAAAGCGCTTTTAGTTTCATAAACATCATCCTTTAACCTTTCTTTTCGTTATGTTCATTGTACCGTATATAGCAATTATTTGCATCAAAAAAGCGCTTAGATAAGCGCCTTTTCCTATTATTTTTTCCCCTTCTGCAAATCATTTAACATTTGCAGTACCAGTTTCTTAGAATTGCGGTAGCTTAGATAGAACAAGATCGTAAAGATACCTGTCGGAATTGCAAGTATCAATCCTAGCCATTTTATGACACTGCGTGCTGTTTCGCCTACACTGAGGAATGCATCGTGCATACCTGTGAACCCCCATATAGCCAAAGCACTAAATAATAAACATAGGAAGAAACACATCTTAGCATTTCTTATCAATCGTTTGGTCATCATATCACGATAAGATATCTCGTTCTTCAATTGTTCACGCTCTTTTTTGGTCATCGTACTCTACCTCATTTCATTGTAAAAATCATACCATCCCATACTTCGATTTGCAAGACCTAAAGAAAATCATCCCTTTTGGGAGTAAGGGATGATTTTGAATGTATTGCTAAGTATTATCCCAGCAATCCGCTGACAGAACCTAAGAAACCAATTACCACAAACAGAATTAATACTTTGATTGGAGTAACGTTCTTTTTCGCCATCAGCCACCAAGCGAACAGTACAAACAGCATTGTCAGAATGCCAGGGAATGCACCATCCAGTTTTTGCTGCAGCATAACTGCTTTACCTTCAGAGTCAGTAGCGATCTGAACAGCTGAAGTAATGTTTACCCAAGATCCAGCCATCGCACCAACGATAACCTGACCCATAACGATAACAGATTCACGGAACGCAGTTGCCTGTGTACCAACGATCATTTCAACAGCAGAACCACCAAGTTCATAACCCTTGTTATAAATAACTTTCTGGAATAATGTACTTGTTACGTTCCATACTACGATATAGAATAATGGACCTAAGATAGATCCGCCTTCAGCGAAACCTAATGCGATACCTAACAGAATAGGAATGTAAGTACCAACGATCAAAGAGTCACCGATACCAGCCAATGGACCCATCAAACCTGCACGGATACCATTGATCATTTCATCATCAATTTCTTCAGCACCATTTGCACGAGCTTCTTCCAAACCAGCAGTGATACCAACTACGATAGCACCAATCTGAGGCTCAGTGTTGAAGAATGGATAATACGTTCTCATTTTTTCACACTGTTCTTCGTGTGTAGGATACAATTCCTGAATGATTGGCAGCATAGACCACATGTAACCAAATGTCTGCATGTGTTCGTGAGAGAAACAAGTTAAGTTTCCATACCACCAGCGCCAGAAGGAACTATTTAATGTTTTCTTTGAGATTTTTTTCATAATTAAATATCCTCCTCGTCATCATCATCGATGGCAGCTCCACCGCCACCAGCTTTTACCATTGTTAACTGATAGTTAATCAATGCGAATACAGCACCAACAGCTGTAGCAGCAATCAGTGTTAATCCCATAGATTTAGCCAATGCGAAACCGAATGCGAAGAAAATCAAATCGGTTGTCTTCGTAACAACGGATTTCAGCAGAATAGCAATACCAACAGCAGGCAGTACAGCACCAACTGTAATCAGCGCCTTAACATACCATACGTCTGTTTTCAAAGATGCAAAGATTTCCGTAACTGCATCTGCACCATAATAGCACAGCAGAGTAACAGGCAGGAAAGATAATACGAAGTGAGAAATTAATGGGAATAAAGCATCAACTTTACCAATAATTCCTAAATCGCCTTTATCCAGTCTAGCCCATCCAATGTGCTGCCAGATCAGGTTCATCATAGCAGTTCCGTAGAACAATGTAATACCGATAACACCAGTCATAGCTGAGATACTAGATGCCAAACCTGCAGCATCCTTTCCAGCTAAATCCATTCCAGCAGCTTTCGCTCCAACGTAAGCCAAAGGAATACCAATGTAGGAAACTGCACGCAAGTCAGAAGCTACGGTTCCACCAGGTGTAACCAGCGCAATCCACATAACCTGCATAGGCATACCAACCAGGATACATCCTGGTACATCACCAAGAATTAAACCGACGAACAAAGATGCTACCAACGGTCTATTCAGAGTGTAGTTACCAACAGTAGTTCCCAAACAAGCAATCGTACTAGCTGCAGTACAACTCATAAGACCAATTAAAATTGCTTGAATTAAACTCATAATAGCATTTCTCCTTTTCCTTTTTTTATATAATCCAATTCAGTTTCAATGCTCCCACCATTAATAACCGAATTTAGATCTGAATTTAGGCCATGAACCAATAGCTGTTTCCTGTAATAACGCGAAGTATACATCATAACCAGCGTTTGTCATAGCTTCACATGCTTCAGCCTCTTCCTGAATTAAAGACTGATTCTGTCCTAATTTAATAGAACCTGGGCGATCATTACAAGGTCCAATGACAACACGTTTTACATCACTTGGGACAAATTTGTTGTCTACCAGGATTTTTTTCATGTCGACTGGATTCTTTGTAATTAAGAAATAGCGTTTTTCACTGTCAAGCACGGTCTGTGCTTTTTCCAAGAAGTGTTCCATCGTCCACACCAATACTTTTTTATCAGTAGATGCTTTAAAGGACTGTTTTAGAACTGGAGTAGTTGCTGCTTTATCATTTACAGCAATGATACCGTCACAAGGGAATTCCTTAGACCAACGTGTTACAATCTGACCGTGAATGATGCGGTCGTCAACTCGTACAAAACTAATCATATACTTTTTCCTCCTTTTTATCTGAATGACTAAATGTCATCATCAGCGTCATCAGCTGTTGTACTGAATTCTGTCATGCCTGCATGACCTTCACTTAGAATGGTTTCTTTCAGTACATTTAAATCATCAAAATTGTCTTTCATCAATACGGCGGTAATAGCCATTGGCATGTTCATACCAGCAAGTACTAACGTATTAGCCATCATACCTTTTTCATCAAGTACTGCCAACGCATTCGTAAATGGTGAACCGCTCAAAATATCAGCAAGTAAAATTACGGAGTCGTCAGTATTCAGCGGCTCCACCAGTTTACGGAAGTTTTCCGCAAATTCATCAGCACTCATATCTTCGCGAAGACTCGTGCTTAATGCATCATCTCTACTGCCTGTCATCATCTTTACAGCAGAATGCAGACCCGGTGCAAATTCGCCGTGGCTGACCATAATCACATATCTCATTAGTATCCTCCTTTTTAACAGACACTGATCGTAACTGTCTTATGGTTTTTCAACACTGTTTTTTCACACAAAAAAGTTAAGCACTACGGATAGCACCATCACTATTTTATTGTATGAAGTATCAACAATATGCAGAATCTCCCAGCGATTCAGTTACCAGTAAGTGCTACATTCCAGAGTGACCAGCTCTTATTTTTCCAGGAATGTAATCGCTTACGCTGTCTTTTTACATAGTTATCTTACATCAGTGGATATGGTATTTCAAGCATTTTGTTTAATTTTTTCACATACATTACAAATGTAATCACACAATTCACCCAAAATTGACATAAAGAAACCAACAAATTATATGGAAAACAGGCTATTTTCTTCGTAAACTGGCTTTTTACCTTTTGCTTTTGGTATCTTGCTTGCAAACATCCAAATATGACACCCTATGCACACATAATTGTGTTCGACTATGCACCTGCTTAATTCTTGCGCATGTAGAACACCGGTAACAAAAAGGCAGCTCTTAGCTGCCCTAATCGCCTTGCTTTATTTCACATAGCTAAGTAATACTCTGGTATCCCCCAGTATGGTAAAATCCTTACACACTGCCGGCACAAAGATGCTTTCTGTATAAAGGAATGGAATGTGCATACCGTCACAGATGATTTCAGCATCTTGACCAACATTCGATACACAATAAAATTTTGTGTGATCCATAATTACTTCATAGGATGCATGAATGTCTACCAGCTTGACACAAAACTCTTCACGCTCTACTAACATTTTCTCCTTTGTTTCCTGTACTTTTTCTAAAGGAGAATGAACCGGTGTGCAAATCAAAGCGAAATCCGCAACATCAAAGCTTTTTTGAATATGCAAAGGACGTGGATTGCCGTTTGCATCTTTTCGATTATAATCATAAAAACGATATGTCGTGTTGGAATTCTCCCCAATTTCCAATGCTAAGATGCCCTTCCCTAAGGCATGCAACATCCCTGCATCAATACATACAAAATCCCCGGCTTTTACCGGAATGCGCCGCACATATTGCTCAACTGTATTCTCTTGCACCGCCTGATATAAAACATCCTTATCGGCAATGGTCGTTCCAGCTACCAGCGTTGCCCCTTCATCTGCCTCTAAAATATACCAAGATTCTGTTTTCCCTTCATCATGTTCATGTTCATGCGCATAAACATCATCCGGATGAACCTGAATGGAAAGATTATCTGCCGCATCTAGAAAAGCCAAACGTAACAAACGCTGTCTAGGTACTTCCCCTAGCATTTCTTGCTCTTTCTCATCTAACAATTCCTGTAAAGTTTTACCGGCATAATCTCCATTGATGATCTTATTCTGTGCATGTGGATGGGCACTGATTTCCCAGCATGTGCCACATCCCGTCTGGGCTTCATGACGCATCGTCGTTAAACGATCATTGGCCCAAATGGTTTTGTCATAAATTGGTTTTAAACGAAATGGATACATAATGTTCTACCTCTTTCTTTTTCTCGTCCCTATTATAATATGAATCACATACAAAAGCAATGAAATGTCATTACATTATGACCTTTCCTACATTTTTCATCTTTTTTCTAACAATTGTTATAACAATTGCCTAAGAAAATGGTATAATCATAGTACAGAAAGGAAAAATGACTGCAAATCTTATCGTTGCAGTCAGGTGAATGTATGCAATATGCCATTATAACCGATCAAATTTGTGAAGATTTAGAACGTGCTTTACAAATAGCGAAAGCACATCATTATTCGCATGTGGAATTACACAATGTCTTTGGTAAAAGTATTGAAGAATGTAGTCTGGCAGAAGTCGAGCATATCCGCACGCTCTTACAAACCTATCATTTGGAAGTATCCTGCATTGCCAGTACTGTCTTTTTTCTTTGCCCTTTATATGAAGGTGATCAAGTTTCTTTATTCAATGATTCTTTTTATGCCATTGAAGGCGATATCAATACGCACCTGCGTTATCTGGAAAATGCCTGCCGCATTGCCAAACGTTTAAATTGTCCGCGCGTACGCATATTCCCCTTCCGTTTTCCTGACAATCGTAAACCTCCTTTCGGCATTCAGGAAGATATGAATGCTATCCTTCGTGCAGTCCGCTTAGCTTTACGGATTGCGAAGGAGTATGATATAACGCTGGTTTTAGAAAACTGCCCATATTCACGATTGCCAAAGGGAATGATGACGATACAGATCATCAAGGCTTTCCAAGATCCACATTTGCGCTTATTATGGGATCCAGCCAATAGCTTTAGAGCAGTAAAAGAAAATGTGCCAAAAGATTATTTACTCTTTTCATTAATGGATGAGTTACGTTATATCTATCCGCAAATAGGTCATATTCACATCAAAGATTATCATTATGACCCTACCCAGCAAAAACCTTTTGTGCATAAAGAATTATTCGACGGCGATATACCATATGATCAGATTCTGACATATTTACACAATCGCGGTTATGATAAAGTCCTTTCCTTAGAAGCTGAAGTGCCTTTCCAGGAAACTATATCCAGCATGGATAAACTAAAAGATACATTAGAAAATATCACCTAAAACACCCAAAATGAGGAATTGCCGAATTTGGCATCCCTCATTTTTTATTTATTTACGATTCGCCTTTATCCCGGCATAGCACTGACGTAATACTTCATAACATTTCTTATAAGATAAGTTTTTGATCCTCCCTTTAACTTATTCATTACAAGCTTCTCCACCCTTTGATGATCGATAAACTTCTTTAAACGGATAACAATTACGCAACATCATTTATATCTAATTCCATGTGTTTCAATAGGATAACCGATAATGATCATTTTTTAATACCCGTTATATGGTAACTTAGCAATACATACGTACCGCGTATCAAAAGGGTACATATCACTATGGAAAAGGTTTTTCAAACAAAAAAAGGTTGCTAAGCAACCGAATAAATACTACATGAAGCAAGCGTTTTTCATAATCAGTAAACGCTAAGCTTTTCTGAAACTATAACACATATTTGACGAATAAGAAAATTAAAAATAAAATCAATGGCAAGCCAATTAATACCAGATATCCTACATTGACTTTTTTCTTTAACTGATTCCAGTTCTGCTCATCAAAATAAAAGCGCTCATCCTGCGTCCGTTTCACAACCCCATTTTCCATCAGATTCGCAATCGTATAAGCGATGACCTGAGTTGGATATGATATATTTTTAAATGCCTCATAACCGACAGCCGTACTTTCTGAATATGCCTCTTTTCGATGTAATACATCTAATACACGTTTTGCCGCTGTCTGCTGAACTGTTGCTTTTTTCTTTGCCATTTCCTTACATCCTCCTACTGATAAAAGGAAGTTATTCCTCATTTTGATTGTATTGTATAACACATTGTACCGCTTGCGCAACACTTTTTACGATTCTCTTCCCATGACGCTTTACTTCCTCCTGCGCACTTTCCATCACAAAACTATGCTCAACACAAGAAAACATCGGCACATCATTATGGCCATCCCCGATTACCCCAACCTCATGCTTTTTTAGATGCAGCTTATCCATCAGGGTACAAACGGTGTTGCCTTTATGAATACCTTTTTTAGTTATTTCAATATAGTCGATAGAAGTAGGCAAGACTTCATACTCTTTAAATATTGCCTGAAGCTTAGGCAACAAAGCATTTGTTGTCTGCTCATTGCAAGTATACAAACTGATTTTGACCACACTGGCTTTTGTTCTATGCAAATGTTGGAGTAAGTCTTCTTCACTCAGATTGCCCAAATAAGCAAGTGTCTTACGTATAGATTGCCATGCATCTGCTGTATAGGAATGTTTCATCAAAAAGAATTCACGCTCTTCACTACAAATAAAAGGATGACACATCCCCACATAAGCATCCAATTGTTTCATAATAGCGATGACTTCTTCCCCATCCATATGATGTTCCAATACCTTATGTTTTTGAATCCATAAAGAGCCTCCATTATTGGCTACGATACAATCGGCTTGTAAATTATGGTGTGTTAACAGATGACGGCAAAAGCCGATATCTCTTCCTGTCACCAAACCAAATTGAACACCATGTTCCTGCAGCTGATGGATTGCGTCAACATCAGTCTTATGAATCTTTGGATCATATTGAATCAAGGTACCATCGATATCACTTAATAATAATCGTATCATTGCTTTATCCACCCATAGTGAAGACAAGCGTTCCATATGCCATCTTCCTCAACATTAGATGTCACATAAGCAGCTGCTTCTTTGACTTTTTCACGAGCATTCCCCATGGCAATGCCATACCCACAGCGCTTGATCATATCCAAATCATTATAATCATCGCCAAACGCCGCACATTCTGTCATATCAATACCGATATGCTTACAAATACATGCGATGCCATCTGCTTTGCTATGCTGTCCATTGATATCATAATATGTCGTATCAAAGGGCGTAAATAATAATTCAGGAAAATGTTCTTTGATCGCTTGCAAATCCTCATGTTCAATTTTTGCCACAGCAGCTAAAGGAAGACTTTTTTGTTGATATATGCTTTGTTCACGCTCATCGCTTAAAATATCCAAGCGTCCTAAAAATCCTTCCAGCATATGCGCAATACGTTTATAGCCATGATAACAACGCGCCGCTTCGATGCATTGAAACATCAAAGCATCATCTTTGGTGCGAAAGATATCAATCAATTTTTGGGTCTGCTGTTTTGTAAAAGAAAAGCGATGTAATACCTCATCCTTACTATCTATCACACAGGCACCATTGCTGCAAATAAAATAATCAAATGTAATTTCTTCCAGCAGTTTCTTCTCCATGGCAAAAGGAGGTCTGCCACTGGCAATGGCCAGCTTCACTCCTTGCTTTTGCAAATTTTTTAATGCTGTTATCGTGTTGTAACTGAATTGTCTGTCACCTTTTGTAATCAGTGTACCATCCACATCAAACACACATAGTTTTATCATTACGAATCATCCTTCACCTTTATTTTTTATGTTTCTTACGGTTTTTCCAGTTGTCATAATGAACATCAAATGCCTCACCCATCTTATGTGAAATCGTGATTCGTTTTTCTTCGGTTGATGAAATTTCCATGTTTTTCATTAAGCCTTTGTTTCGTGTTACGTTCATGATAGAACGGTAACGATAATAAGCCTTTTCATATAAGAAGCCGTTGTCATCAAAAATAACACGTCGTTTCACAAGCGTATCCATTCCCATACTCACGGCAATCAACGCTATTAAACTGTAGGCAAGACGATAATAGTAAACGTTATCCTCCACATATGGGAAAAAGGCAAGGAAAATGCCGGCTGCCATCATTATGGCGAAAAAGATCAAAAAGCCGGTATAAACATTTACTTCTTCATAGTCCTTATGACTGTTTTTGTACTCATTTCTTAATTTTATATTTGTTCTTAACTGCTGTGCGGAACGAAATAACATCCAAATGCCATACCCGATCATAACCACACTGATAAAGGTTTCCATAGTAAATATAGTATCCATAAAAATTTTCTCCTTCTTCCAATTTCGGTATTATTATACACTATTTCAAGGAAGAATTTAAGCGGTTACGTAAATCAGTGACATTTGTCTATACCCGTTTATAAAGCAATCCCAAACCTAAAGGGATAATGCCGGATAAACCAATCAGCAATAATGTCATATCGGCCCCCATCGCATTGACCATTGCACCGGCAATCACAGGGGTAACTAATAAGGAAACACCTACATAAAAAGCTGAAGCTATGGTCTGTCCACTACTACGCAAATGTTTTGGCGTCGTATCATCAACCAAAGTTTTGCTGGTAATCATGATAAGCGGATACGTGATACATTGCATCAAAGTGACAACAATCATCATTTCCGGTGATTGTACAAGCGAATAGGCAATAAAACGAAGAATGTACATAAAGGTACCAAACATCATCAGCTTATAGTCACCGAATTTCTTTAACAGCCAGGTACCGGCAAAAAACAGTGGCAGTTCGGTAAATGCCTGTATGCTCCAGCGTGCGCCGATCATTCCTTCTTTCGCTCCAAGATTCATCATCTTATCCACTGTTGTATAAATATCGGCCGTTGCGATGACATTAATAAATAGGAAGATCAATACCACGATGATATATTTACGATTGAGCAACAATTCCTTTAAATCGCCGATATGAATACCACCACTTTTTTCCACCTTTACGGCATCTTGCATCATCATCGTCAATAAAATATTCAACACGGCCAAACCGGCAAATACATAACCTAAGGAAGCATAGCCGTAATGTTCAACGATCATTGCCCCAATCGGACTTCCAATCATCCAGCCTATCGCACCAAAGGCCCGAATCGGTCCAAAGTTATTTCGACAGGTTTCACTCGTCTGTAGTGTCCAGCTATCCTGTATTGCCATTGTCGTACGAAACATACCGCCGACTAAAGACATAAAGATCAAATGCAGATAAAAGCTCTTTTCACTTACCTGATACATCACCAAGGCCGCTAAAACAAAGATAATCAATGATAAATTGAAAAAGCGTTTATCACTATGGTACTTATCACATAAATAACCAGCAAATAGCTGTGTTACAATAGCGACAACAGCCGTACCAGATAAGATAACACCACGTTCAACGACATCATAGCCAACGGATTCTAAAAACGTTTGCATGTAGCCATAAGGCAATACAAATGCCAAATAGCTCAGAAAGTAAAAACCACATAACAGCACGACATTTCTTCGATCTTTTTTCATAGGTTCCTCCTGTATTGTTTCCTTGCATCCCTTTTCTATTATCATAAACGATATGCTTTCATAAAACAAACCCGATAACGCTGTTCTGATATGGCAAGGAGGTCGCTCTTCATCAGTAGATTGGTCAGATCCTACAACAGTGTTTATCGGGTATATGGCCCATGTCTTATCATGGTCATTCAAAAGTATGCTCATCTACCATGATCAGCTGTTTTACACCTTTTACCATTGTTTGCTGTTCCTCACTGATCGGATTGGTAATCATGACATCATAATCCGAAAACTTCGCAAACTGATAGGTACTGGTCTTGGTAAACTTGCTGGAATCACAAAGCAAAATACTTTTTCTGGATTGGCGTAGAATATGGCGGTTGATTTCCGCATGTTCCATAGAAAATGTCATTGGTCCATCCATATCCTGGAAACCGTCACAGCCTAAAAAAGCAATATCGATGCGAATGGAGTCAATCACATTTGTCGTATAATAGCCAATAAAAGCTCTGCCTTTTTTCTGCAGCTTACCACCGGCCATAATAAGTTCTAAGCCACTGTCACAAATGATATCGCCAATGGGCAAAGAATTTGTCAATACGGTAATATTTTTCTTTAACCGTAACAATTTAGCCAGTTGCAAACAGGTACTTCCCGGATCTAAATAGACGATGGAATCATCCTGTATAAAATCTAATGCCTTGCGCGCAATCCATTGTTTCTGCACTGTATTCTCCTGCAGTTTCACATCAAAAGGCAACTGATAATAAGCATTGCGAACAGTAGCGCTGCCATGCTTTTTAATTAATACGCCACGATCTTCTAATACTTTCAGATCTTTTCGTATGGTTTCTGTAGTAACATCCAAGGCCCGCGCCAAATCCCCCACACGAACTCTTCCTTCATTCAGAATGATCTCATATAACGCATTTCTTCTGGCATCGCTTGCTTTGGACATTTTCATCAGCCTCCTTTGACACACTCTTAGTTTAAGTATTTCCAAGGAATTCGTCAATTAAAAATCCCAACATTCCAAATTTAAAACATTAATTTTTTTGTTTTTATACAAATTTCCCACTTTTTTCGCAATATTTTAATAATTTCTAATAGATACAAACTTTTCCGATTTGCTTATGCTATAATACCTTTGTTTTCAAAGGAGAGCCACTATGACAACATTTGATTTACACATGCATTCTTTATATAGTAGTGATGGACAATTCACCTGTCAGGAATTAATAGAAAAAGTAAAAGAAGCCAAGCTGTCTCTTATTGCCCTAAGCGACCATAATACGGCACAGGGCGTTGATGAAATGATGCAGTTAGGTAAGCAAAACGAGATACGTGTGATTCCTGCCATTGAATGTGATACCTTGTTTGACGGATTGGAAGTCCATGTGCTGGGCTATGGCCTAAATCATCATACACCGTATTTTGAAAAGCTTCCTCAGCAGATTGCTCAATTGAAGCAGGGTACGATGACAAAACGCATTGCCAAATTGAATGAATACTTCGATATGGAATTAGATGCACAAGCATTATTACAACGCTTTGGAACAATGAATCCCTTTCCCGCTATCGTTGACTATTTTCTCAAGGATCCTCGCTATGCAAATAAGCCAGCCTTTCAGCCCTACCAACCAGGTGGAGAGCGCTGTGAGCCGGCTTGTGTCAATTTTTATTGGGACATGTGCAGTGCCGGTAATCCTTGCTATGTTCATGTACCATATCCCTATCTGCAAGAAACCGTAGAGCACATCCATGAAGCCGGTGGTATTGCCATTATCGCCCATCCTTTCCGTAATTTCTTCCACCAAGAAGAACGCTTGGAAAAAGCCCTTAGCCAAGGTATAGATGGTATTGAGGCCTACAGCAACTACCATACGCGGGAACAAAACTTATATTATGAAGACTATTGTCAAAAGCATCATGTGCTGATGAGTTGTGGCAGTGATTTTCATGGTAAAATGAAACCAAAGATTCAACTTGGTGAATATGGCTATGAAGGTCATCATGCGGAAATAATCTTGCAACAATTCTTACATGCCTTAGCGAACAATTAGACTGTTGAAACAGTCTTTTTTACTTATACAGGTGGTACAAGCCGTCATATATAAAAAAATGAAAAACTTGTATAAAATTGTTGACTAAGGTTAACTTTCGTTGTATTATATAGAAGAAGTTAGATAAAGCTAATTATGAGAGATGTGTACTTCCTTTCTACACATGGCTTATTTCCTCTATAACTTTACAACCACAAGCACTAACTTCCCACTATATGTTTTTATCATTTATAGCATAGAGAATCGTGATAACTTATGATCGTTCTCTGATAAAAAATACGTCAATCTTAGATGAGAAAGACGTATTTTTTTCTTATCTTTTTTACATGACAAGAACTCAAATGAACCGAGCAAATTATACCTCATTTTAACCTTGTTACTAGTTCACATTCCACAACGTTTAGCCGTAATTGCTAAGACAATATAATGTATACGGTATGATAGGAACCTAATGTGCACATATTTATTTTGAATGCCACCTGTATGGTGATTCAAAAAACTTTAATTTTATCTGTTAATCCATCTTCACTTTCTTTCGCAATACCACAAGAGCTCCTATACATCCTATTATCGCAATCCCTATCAGTACATAGATTCCTGTTCCTCCGGTGATCGGTATCCAAAAATGCTTATCATTGTATACCACCATATGCAGCTCGTCATTCTCTCCTACCTTCTTCGTCTCGATCTGGATCTGCTCATTCCCTTCGCTTTGGCCATACTCCTTCTCGTTTATCTTCACCAGCAGCTTCCCTGTTCCTTCTTCTCTTGTGATCTCGATCTTGATGGCCCCTTCCAAGAGTCGATAGCCTTTTGGTGATTGTGTCTCTTTCAGATAGTAGGTTCCTGCTCGCACATTTTCAATCATGCACTTCTCTTCCGTTTCGCTCTCATAGCTTGCGATCGCATTCGTCAGTTCTTTATCCCTATACAACGTGAACTTCGCTCCTGCTATTCCTTCCTTTTCGCGATTTGCCTTCTTCAGATATAGATCGATTGCTTTTGGTGTATACTCATTCGTATATAAGAATTGGATGTTCTTTTCTAATACTTCTTCTTGGGCCTCTGTCTTGATGGTGTATTCTACATTCGTCTGTTTCTCTTCTACCTTATACGTTTCTTTTTGTTTCAGCTCTCGAAATAGTGCGGTCTGATTCCCTTTTATCTGGAACTCGCCTGCTTCATTCGTCTTATAGGTGCTTTCGGAATCACCGAGTGCTATGACATAGTTCGCATTCTTGACAGCTTCATAAACGTCCCCATTCTTTCTGCTCAATACAAAAGTAAACTTGATATCATCCATGGGTATCTCATCCGTCTTATTCTCGATCAGCTTCGTTACTGATAAGATTCCTTCTTCCTTCATCTTTTCATTGACGAACGGCAATATCTCTACATTATCGCCTACGACCTTGTTCTCATAGCCTTCATTGCTTACCGGTGTCTTTTGGATATAGCCCGGTTTTACTATTTCCTGTACATCATACAGGGTCCCCGGTGCTATCCCTAAGAACATGGCGGTCTCATTCGCTTTCAAGGTGAAATGTCCATTCTCATCGGTTGTATAGGTTACACCATCTACACGTTTTCCACTCACACTATCATACAGTACATACTTTGCATTGCTCCATGCCTTCTTCATATGATCCATCAACAAGAACGTAAACGTTTCTTCCGATGTGCTCTTATCGCTCATTGTCTTATTGACCCCAAAGGAAGCGATCGCATTCGTATATTGTACTGCTGTTACCGGTGCCTGTGTCGCTCCACTTTGTTTTACATCCCCCAATACTCGCCAACCTTCTGCGTTTTCCTCAACGACCTCATAGTCCACATCTGCCTTGACTTCCTTAAAGACAGCATTCTGTCCGCCTTTTAAGGTAAACCTGCCGTTTTCATCGGTCCTTGCTTCTTTTACTTCTTCGCCAGTATCGCTATTCTTGATCGTATATGCCTCATCCGCATATGCTTTCCCTTCCAGCTTCAAGGTAAAGTGAAAGCTATCTTCTCCATCATATACATAACCTTGTGGAAAGGAGATATGCTTTGTCACGATCAGATCCGTTGTCTTCTGCTCAACATATGGCATATACAGATTCACAAATTCAACTCTGGCACCATCTGGTTTGATCGTACCGATGGCAGAGGTCCCCGCTGCCGGAGAAACCTGTTGAAAGTTTTCTTGCGGCAGCTCTGAGATCTCATAGGATACCCCATTGCCGACATACTCAAATTTTGCAGTATATCCACCATATAAGGTAAAGTTTCCATTACGATCGGTCATGAAAGGTATCTTATTGGTTGTTTCCGAAGATATCGTACCATCCTGATGATTGTATACCTCATCTCCGTTTTCATTAAACACACGGTATTGTTCCTTATTGGCAAGCTTTTCATTTAGCTTCAATACGAACTTGAAAGCTACATCCTTTGGTACCTCATAGCGCTCATCAGCACTTTCCACATGCTTGGTGATAAAGAGGTCAGGAGTCTTATTCTCTTCATTGGTAAAGGTCACTCTCGTTGTTTCCTCTGCCTGTATAGCTTGCGTACCTGCGACCATACAGAAAGCAGCAAGCAATAGTACGCTGATTCGTTTTATATATTTCATGATATCATGCCCCTTCCTGTGATGGTTGCCATTCGATTTTACCTGGATCAAAGTACCATGGATACTCAGACATAGTACTTGGATCTGTATTACCTGTAAAAATGATTTTTTCAAGATTGTTACAATAACTGAATGCAGACCATCCTATGCTTGTTACTGAATTTGGAATCACTAATTCTCCTGTTAATCCACTACAATAAGAGAATGCATTACTACCTATGCTTGTTACTGAATTTGGGATCACTAATTCTCCTGTGAAGCCACTACAATAAGAGAATGCCATATATCCGATGCTTGTTACGGAATTTCCAATTGTCAATGAGCCGGTGAAGCCTTTACAACCATCGAAAGCATATTCTCTTATGCTTGTCACGGAGTCTGGGATTGTTAATGATCCTGTAAAGCCTTTGCAATTATAGAATGCTTTCTCTCCTATACTTGTTACGGAATTTCCAATTGTTAATGAGCCAGTGAATCCGCTACAACCATAGAATGCCTCACCACCTATGCTTGTTACTGTGTCTGGGATTTTTAATGACCCTGTTAATCCACTACAATCAGAGAATGCACGACCTTCTATGCTTGTTACTGAATTTCCAATTGTCAATGAACCTGTGAATCCGCTACAACCATAGAATGTTTCATATCCTATGCTTGTTACTGTGTCTGGGATTATTAAATCTCCTGTGAAGCCACGACAATCAGAGAATGCAGAAAATCCTATGCTTGTTACCGAATCTGGAATAATTAATGAGCCTGTGAAACCTTTACAATAATCAAATGCTTTATATCCTATGCTTGTCACGGAATCTGGAATAATTAATGAGCCTGTGAAACCTTTACAATAATCAAATGCAGACTGTCCTATGCTTGTTACTGAGTCTGGAATCGTTAATGATCCTGTAAAGCCACTACAACCAGAGAATGCAGAACCTCCTATGCTTGTTACTGAGTTTGGAATCGATAATGTCCCTGTGAAGCCACTACAACTAAGGAATGCTCTAATTCCTATGCTTGTTATTGAGTTTGGAATCGATAATGTCCCTGTGAAGCCACTACACCCTTCAAATACAGATTCACTAATACTTTCTACAAAATTTGGTATTACTAAATCTCCCATGAAGCCACTGCAGTTTTTGAATGCAGAATTTCCTATTATTCTTACTTTGTCTGGAATTATTAAAGAGCCTGTGAATCCGCTACAACTTTCAAATGCAGAATTCCCTATGATTGTTACGGATTTTCCGATTGTCAATGAGCCTGTAAAGCCACTACAATAAGAGAATGCCTTCTTCCCTATGCTTGTAACTGAATCTGGAATTCTCAATTCTCCTGTTAATCCACTACAATAAGAGAATGCATCATCTCCTATGCTTATTACGGAATCTGGAATCGTTAATGAGCCTGTAAAGCCTCTACAATAAGAGAATGCACCATCTCCTATGCTTATTACGGAATCTGGAATTGTCAATGAGCCTGTAAATCCGCTACAACTTTCGAATGCAGAATCCCCTATGCTTGTTACTGAGTTTGGTATTACTAAATCTCCTGTTAATCCTCTACAACCAGAGAATACATAGTTTTCTATTTCTGTTAAAGAATCTGGAATTCTCAATTCTGTTAATCCTCTACAATCAGAGAATGCCTTACTTCCTATACTTGTTACTGAGTCTGGAATTGTCAATGATCCTGTTAATCCTCTACAATCAGAGAATGCAGACCATCCTATGCTTGTTACTGAGTCTGGAATTGTCAATGATCCTGTGAAGCCGCTACAACCATTGAATGCCCATTTGCCTATGCTTATTACCGTGTCTGGAATTGTCAATGAGCCTGTCAATCTACTACAAGCAGAGAATGCAGAATCTCCTATGCTTATTACTGAGTTTGGTATTCTCAATTCTCCCGTAATTTTACTACACTGCCAGAATGCAAGTTTTCCTATGCTTGTTATCGTATCCGGCATTTTTACACTGGTAATATTTTGATTGTCATAGAATGCTTTTGTACCTATTGATGTTATAATACATGGTTTGCCCTCATACATTATAACTTCTGGTATTACTATATCGCCTGTATTTAATACTACTTGTTCTTCTGTATTGGCATCTATTACACCAGTAGTTACCATTTCTATTGTTAATTCTATCGTTCCTGCAGTCTTCAAATTTTTCGCTTTCTCAATAGATTCTCCTGTTTGATCATCGGTATAGGTGAATGCCAAATCAAATGTATCCACATTCATAGGTACTGTATCTATATCTATCTCATAATCATCATCCGATAATCGTACTACCCTACCATCAGAATAGATCGCATTTACAGTGAATTTGGATTTATCTACCTTACTGTCTTCTTTGAAATATTCTTCATTTGTTTCTATAGATAGGTCTGCCAATATGATCGGTGCTTTTGCCTGTATCAGCATCATGTTCTTCGTTAACTGCAGTGTCTTATCGTTTGTTCCTGATAGGTCGGTCAAGATGTATGGTGTATCTTGTTTCTCACTTACCGTCCATGCAGTATCATCCGGCAGATCTAATCTTGCGTATTGATTACCTTTGATCTTGATCTCACCTGTCGTTCCTGTATTTCCTGTCGCTATTTGTTTATTTGTGGTTACATCATAGATCACATAGTTGATATTGGTTCCTTTTTTGCTTTCTAGGATATCCTCTAAACTTGTGATCACTTCTTGTTTGGAACGTGTGACCTGTCTTAGCTCGAAGGTGAATTCCTGTTCGCTGTCTACATTAAGTGCTTTCGCTATTTCAATTGGTGTCGTACGATTACTATTGACGAAAGTATTCGCATCTTCGATATCCAAGCTGCCATTATAGCTATCAGCTAGTTGCAGATATCCGGATAGGATGCCCCATGTATCTTCACTTTCTTCTAGGATTTCCACGATACGATAGCTATCTTTTATTGGATTGCTTGGGTTGATCTTTACATCATGCTCTGTGAAATAGAGAATTGGATATCCCTTTTCGGTTTTCTCTACCGTTATCTTTCCATCAGCTTCTGTTTTCTGTATATGATTGCTTATCCAATCGTTATCATCCCCTACGATATAAGAAACTTCATTTGCCGGATTCCATACCGTTCCATCATAGCTTTCTACACGGAAGACCAAT